>JASHVW010000412.1 GCA_030044395.1 Verrucomicrobiia bacterium | reverse complement strand
GTGGTCCGGTGTTGGGCCGGACCACTTTTGATGGCTCCTCTCGATGTCAGGATTCAATCGCAATAGCAAGTGACGACAGCGTTACGGTCTGTGCGGCGGTGAAGAGACTGGAGAGATAACCGGAACGAACAACCGTGGTCCGGCCGTGAGACTGGCCTGATAGATGGTTGGCGGGTTAGTGCCGCTGCCGGGCAATGCGAATTGCAATTGTCCAGACAGATAGAAGCTGGTGTTTGTGGCCAAAGCGCCGTAGGTGAGGAGCAGTTCGGTGGCGGTGAGGGTACCGCTGGGCAGCGAGTCGGTTCCCCAATATGCCCAGAACTGGCTCTCGCTCCTGGTTCCGTTCGTGTTGCTCAAGGAAACGCCGCCCGAGAAGGACAACGAAGTGCAGACCAGGGTGTCATTGGTTCCACTCACGACGTCAAGGGTGTTGGAACTCACGTCATAGACGAGGTGCAATCCCGTCAGGTTGGTAACGCCCATTTCAGTCGCGCAATCCTTGATGAGGGTTTCGTTCCCGAAGGGGCGATAGGTGAGGTTGCCATCGCTGTTGGTAGAAATGGCGACGCCAGTTACAAAGGCGCTCACGTCTTGGGCGTTGGTGGTTGAAACTGCGGCCAATTGCGCAACAATCGCTGCGGCGGCAATGAACAATTTCGTGTTTTTCATGTTATTACTCCTTTTGTTTGCTTGTTAAAACAATCAGGGTGTTTGAGGAACGAATACTTCAATTCGGCAAACACCCGATCGTACCCTGAGAGTCTGGCTGAAAATCGGAGGAGATCAAATAGGGTGAACACCCCCGGGGTGAATACCCCCGGGTTCCATCCGCGCATGCAGGACGGGCGAGTTGAAGATTTTCATTTTAGCCCGTCCTGTCGGGAGCGCGAGCAACTGCTGGCGCGCCAGGATAATTCCGGCTGTCTCCGGATTTTTTCAATAATGTCCATGAAATTTTGCCGGAAGAAATTGGGAGGCGCGTGCATGCCAGGGAACAGCCGTGACCATCAAGCATGCAACCAACATGGGCAACGCAAAGCCGAAATGGAATCCTTGCGTCGCCGGACGCCATTCGCTGCGGCAATAACATGTTAATGGCGTGGCGGCGAATTCTCCAAAACCGTCCTTCAAAATTGTCCCGGCGCGTGCCCGGACGCGCCAATGTTTGAATCGCTCCGAGGGGATGATTCAAAACGGAATTCGTCCCGAAAAGATGACGTTGCGATGAACGGTCGCGTGGTCGGTGACGGGGAATTGACATCCCAGGCCGAAGGTGATTCCGACGCGGCCTGAAATGGGAATTCGTCCGATCATCAGCCCTGGAGTGAGGAGCAGCTGGTTCAGCCCTTCGTGTTCGCCACTGGGCCAGTAGGTGTAGTTGGCTTCGACTTCGGGCCAGAAGAATTTGTCCACGCGATATTGAAAAGTCGTATTGGATGCGAGCGAATTCCCGGAGCCGGAGTGGACGAACCCATTATCAGGCACGGAAAATCCCAAAGTGCTTTGGATGTCGAAATTCCCCCATCCCTTGCCGCCGGCAATGGTTGGTGTAAAATCATAATGTTCAGAGGAAAAGGAGTCGCTTCCACTGGGAACGGACAGGCCCATGAAGGCGGTGAGGATATAATTGCCGTTGTCGGCGTTACCGGCGATGATCCGGTATTTGACAAGGAAGCTCTCATCTGCCCAACCGAACTGGCGGGGGTTCCGGTTCTGTTGTTCATAGCCGGGGACGCCAATGATGATTTCGACCGGATCAAAGGGGATGAGTTCCAGTCCCTTGTTGTAACCATAGTCATCCACTGAAGCGTGATTTTCCTTGGTCTGCCATAATTGGTCGTAGCGAAACTCTTCTTCGAGGCGCGGCGTGACGGTGACGAGAGGCGTGACCCAGCGGGGTTGCTCGGATTGAATTTGAGTGACGCGCGGAAACCAGTTTATAAAATAGTTCGCGACGGGATTGGGAGAAGAATTCGTCAGGCTGTCGTCGGCGAGAGACGGCAGGGAAACGAGAACGGCGAGCAAGGTGATGACCGGCAATAATCCGGAAGCGGCGCGCCGCCATGGCGCGCCACTTCGAACAGGGTTGACGATATTGATTTTCATTTTTTGATCTGGTTCAGGATGGGGTTTGGTTTGGCTACGGCGAATCGGATTAAGTTTCGAACGAAAGCATTTCGCCCGTTTCCCGCGCATCGTACCCGGGCAATTCGCCGGCAAGCTGCCGCCAGGCGCGAGCGCGCAGGAGCCGGACGAGGGCCTGAAGGCGCGGGTCGTGTTGAAACGCGGCGTGAAAACAAAGATCGAAATGCTCGGTGCGCACCGGCAAAAAATTCAAGCCGGCTTCCTCGGCGCAGAAGCGGACACAAACGCCGGCCTGGGCCCAACCGCTGCGAACCGCCTCGGCCACCGAGGCGTGCCCATTGACTTCGCGACCTTCGAAGCGGCGCCGGCCCAGGAGTTCATCCAGACATTCGCGCGCGGCTGAACCCGGCTCGCGCGCGGCCCAGCGCAAATGCCGCCGGGCGACGGATTCCGCCGAGCGCGAGCGGTCGTGGCTTGCGAGCGCGATGCCGCTCTGCCATCCAGCCAGCCGCAGCAAACGACAATCCGCGGCGAGGATGCGGCCCACCATTTCCACGTTTCGGTCCGGCATTTGATCCGTCGAAAAGTGCAATCCGGCGACGTGAACGCGGTGTTGTTGCAGAAGCTCCAACGCCGCGCGACCGCCGCGCGGGAAAACCAGCATCCGGAAACCGGAAGTTCTGGCATATTCCGTTGCGAGCAGGCCGGCCGCCGGATCGCACGAGGCGATGACCAGGGTCGTTTCCGCCGGCGCGGGTGAATATTCACGCAACACGCCATTTTGCGAGACGCCGTCATGCGGGGTGGGATTCAAGGCTGCGGCTTCGACGGGATACAACAACCGGCGGCGGGCGATTTCGGCCTCCCAAAAGCGGGTGGTTGCAGTGCGAGGAGTCCACGCCCAGCCGGGACCGGCCATCAACGGCGATTTGGCGCGGCCGAACAATTCCTCGACCGAACACTCGAACACGGCTGCCAGCGCGAGCGCCGTGTTGACGGAGGGCGACAGGTGTCCGCCCTCAATGGCGCTGACGGCGGCGCGCGAGATTCCGGCACGTCCCGCGAGGTCCGCCTGCGACCAGAGGCGCGCGGACCGCCGTCTCCTGACGGAGTTGCCGGTTGGGGTTGCGGTCGTTACTTGAGTTCTCTTTGACATGATATTGTCATTATGTTCCATGATTCTGTCACTACCGGGCAAATAAAAAGACACCGGTCAGGAACAAACGTATGCACAACGGTGATGGTGGTGTCAAAGCATTTTCGCGGCCTTCAACTCGCGGACCCGGCGGTCCGCGCCCCCAAAGTTCAATAAGTTTGGAAATTCGGGCCGATTGCTGGCAACCTGAACACGGTTTTCGAGTGAACTGGTTCTATCACAAAATTGTCCGGCCCGTTCTTTTCGCCCGGGATGCGGAACGCGCCCACGATTTCACAATGCGTTGCCTTGCGCGCGCCAGCCGAAGCGGGCTTGCCCGCGATGGCGTTAAAAGGTTTTTTCGCGCGCCGGAATTGCCGATCGGGCTGTTTGGCTTGAAGTTTCCAAATCCAGTCGGTCTTGCCGCGGGCATGGACAAAGCGGGCGATGCCGTTCCGATCTGGGAAAAACTTGGCTTCGGTTTTTGCGAACTGGGCGGGGTCACCTGGCACGCGCAACCCGGCAATCCCCGACCGCGACTTTTCCGGGTTGTCTACGACGGCGCGATCATCAACCGCATGGGCTTCAATAATCCCGGCGCGGAAGCGATGGCCCGGAAGCTTGGCGAATGGAAAGAACGGGGCTGCTGGCCGAGCCATCCGGTGGGGATCAATCTGGGCAAATCAAAAATCACGCCGTTGGAAAGTGCGGCGGAAGATTACGCCAAATCATTTCGCGTCTTGAGGGAGAGCGCCGATTTTTTTGTGATCAACGTCAGCTCGCCGAACACGCCCGGTTTGCGGCAGTTGCAGGACAAGGCGGCGCTGGCCGAAATTCTGGCGGCCATCCGGGAGGCGCAACGCCCGGCGACGGGTGCGCCACCCGTCAAACCAGTTCTGGTCAAGATCGCGCCCGACCTTTCCTTGGAGGCGATTGACGAAGTCCTGGAGTTGGCGACGCCCCATGACATTTCCGGGATTGTCGCCACCAACACCACCCTTTCGCGTCCGCCTACCGGAGACCTGACCCTCGAGAAAATTTATTCCGAGACAGGCGGTCTGAGCGGGAAACCACTGCGCGCCCGGAGCACCGAAATCATCCGGCATATCTTCAAACAAACGCGCGGGCAATTGCCGATCATCGGTGTGGGCGGCGTCTTCAGCGCAGACGACGCGTGGGAAAAGATTTGCGCCGGCGCGAGCCTGGTCCAAGTTTACACGGGGCTGGTCTTTGAGGGTCCCGGCCTCGCCAAAGAAATCCTTTGCGACCTGGTATTGAGGATGGAGAAGGAGGGGGTTGAGGAGCTGAAGGAGATTATTGGCAGAGACACTTTTCAATGATTCCGCCGGGACGGACAGGAGGAATACGCGGATTTGCGCTTTGTAGTGGGGAAAAAGTGGGCTATTTTCCCACAATGCGTTTTGCATTTTCAAAATATCACGCGCTGGGCAACGATTATATCGTTCTTGACCCCGGGGATTGGCCATTGCCACTTACACCGGAACTGGTCAAAACGATTTGTCATCGAAATTTCGGGATCGGCTCGGACGGAATTCTGCTTGGGCCTTTGCCATCCAAAAAGGCGAAATGCGCGCTGCGGATTTATAATCCCGACGGCAGTGAAGCGGAGAAGAGCGGAAACGGCCTGCGAATTTTTTCGCGGTATTTATGGGACAAAAAGATCGTGCGCAACGGCGAATTCAAGATCGAGACGCCGGGTGGCATCGTACACTCGACGGTTTTGGAAAAGGGCCAGACGGTGCGGGTGGAAATGGGGAACGTGAGCTTTTGGAGCGACGAGATTCCCGTGGCCGGGCCGCGCCGGGAAGTCATCAATGAGCCGATTCATTTGCGCGGCGAGCGGTTTAATTTTTGCTCCGCCACAATTGGCAATCCGCATTGCGTCCTGCCGCTGCCGAAGATCAGCCCGGATTTCGCGAGACAAATCGGGCCGTTGCTGGAAACGCACGCGCGTTTTCCGAATCGGACGAACGTGCAATTGCTGAAAGTGGTGGACCGTCAAAATATTCAGATTGAGATATGGGAGCGGGGCGCAGGATACACGCTGGCGAGCGGGAGCAGCAGCGGCGCGGCGGCGGCGGTTGCCCACAGGCTTGGCCTTGTTGACCGGGACGTGATCGTCCACATGCCGGGTGGAAAAATCCGGATCGAAATTGGCGACGGATATTCCATCCGAATGACCGGCGGCGTGACGAAAGTGGCCGACGGGATTCTCGCCAAAGAAGTGATTCACGTGGCGGAGGGGCCGAAAGGCTAGATTCGGAGACCTGCCGTCAAGATGGCCAATGGGAAACT
>JASHVW010000411.1 GCA_030044395.1 Verrucomicrobiia bacterium | reverse complement strand
AGGGGGTCAGCGCCGCGACGGTGGTAAGCGGCAATACACTAAAACGCAGCATGGCGCGTTTGGGCACTTTGGGATTCGCGCGCGTCACACGAACGCGTTCGCCGGCCGGCAGGATAAGCAGGATTCTCATATTTGATCCGCCTAAACCTACAGAACCTCAAGGCCAATGCGTTAATTGATAAAAATTTACGGACATCGCTCAAATCAATGCCGGCACGAGAGGGGGGAATGGTGCGCGCTGCAGGGTTTGAACCTGCGACCCCTTCCGTGTGAAGGAAGTGCTCTACCGCTGAGCTAAGCGCGCAACCAGACTGCGGGGGATTCCGCAGCGGGTTCGTCACCCTAATTCGCTCACCTTCCAATGGCAAGCCAAAACCAGCAGCCAAAACCAGCGCATCCCGAAACGGCCATTCATTCCGGCGTGTCCGGCGGTTGACAGCGCGAACTCAATACACAAAAATTACGCGGAATTGGCCCATACAAACCATGATATGAAAAAAATCCTTCCAATCCTGTTCACTCTTGCGGTTGCCGCCATTGGTCGCGCTGACGGTCCTTATCATTTCATCCGGGAGATTCCCGTCCCCGGCAATGGCGGATGGGATTACCTGTCCGTGGACCCCGGCGCCCGCCGGCTCTACGTCTCGCACGCCACCGAAGTCGTGGTCATTGACATTTCCGACAACAAGATCGTCGGGGACATCACCAACACACCCGGCGTGCATGGCGTAGCCATCGCTTCCGAATTGAGCCTCGGCGTCACCAGCAATGGCCGTGAAAACAAGGCCGGCATCGTGGATTTGAAGACGCTGCAAACGCTCTCGAAGGTGGACACGGCGGAGGGTCCGGACGGGTTTGTTTATAATCCGGCGGAGAAGGAGGCGTATCTGTTTTGCGGCCGCGCCCAGGCGGCGACGGTCGTGGATGTGAAGGGCGCCAAGGTGGTGGCCACCATTCCGCTGGCTGGAAGGCCTGAATTCCCCACTGTTGACCCGGTGGCTGACCGCGTCTATGACAATCTCGAGGACCAAAGCGAGGTGGCGGTGATTGATGCCAAGGGGCACCAGGTCATCACCAACTGGCCGATTGCCCCGGGCGAGAGTGCTTCGGGAATGGCGATTGACGTGACACACCACCGCATCTTCATCGGCTGTCACAACGGAAAAATGCTGATGATGGATACTGACAATGGAAAAGTTCTTGCGTGGGTCCCGATCGGCCAGGGAGTGGACGCCAATAGGTTTGACCCTGGAACACAATATGCCTTTGCATCCTGCGGGGACGGCACCACGACGATTGCGCATGAAGACGGGGACACCCTGACTCTGGTGCAGACGCTCCAAACCGAGCACGGAGCGCGGACGATGGCGCTGGACCCGACGACGCATCGGATCTTTCTGGCAACCGCCAAATTCGGACCGCCGGTGGAAGGTCAACGGCGGCCCCCGATGATCCCCGGCACATTCAAAATTCTCGTCTATGGCATGGAGAAATGAATCCAAAGCACATTTTTTACACCAATTGAATAAAGATAACGAAGAATCTTGATCGGACTATTTTGCGTGGTTGCAATTATCACCGGTCGGAGGCGGAACGATCACGGTGACGACAAAGGGCTTGGTTTCATAGACACCGGGACCCAGCATTTTAACGCTTAGCGACGGATGAATGACGAAACCAGGATCAAAAAACGGCACTTTATAGGTCGGCGAAGGGGCCCATAGCTGGTGCTTGGAAAAGCCAGGATTTTTAACTAGCAAGAGAGAATTCGCTGGCGTCCATGAGGCAATTGTCAGCAAGAGGGCAACGGCCATAATTGCCGATGCCGCCAGTGTGGCAGCAATCGCCGGACTCTTCATACTCCCTTCGACCCTTCGAGCCGTGTGGATGTTCAACGGATATTATTGCTCATCCGGCGAACTGCCGCCGACGCTGTCCACTTCTTTTTCGTAATTCAACGCCTTTTGCCGGAGTTTGTCCGGCAGTGTCACGTGTTTGAATGCGACACGCATATGATGAGAGGTGGCGTACTCGATTTGCAACTGGTGATTGGAAATAAAGACATAAATTGCCGCCACCAGAAGCATGATAAAGGTGAGGCGGACCTGCGCAAAGAATTCGTTGCGCCATGCCAGCCAAGCCTTCCTAGCCTGCTCGGCGCGCGCCCATTTGGCAAATTTAAGTCGAGAAGGCTTCGGGGCGGGGGCCTCTTCGGCTTTCGGCCACAAGACCAATTTACCTTCATTCTTCACGTCTTCACTGGAGCAAACCACATGCCATGAAATTCCCCGTCCAAATTTTCAATAAATGGCCCTTGCAGCAATCGAGGCAGACGAGCAATGTCTAAAAACTTGACGGCGGCATCAAACACGTGCTCCGGTTCGAGGTTTCTTTCTCGAGCCGGCAACTCTGGATTCAAAACAAGGAGAATCTCCCAGGCACATACACGATGTCGTCGGGCATGAGGAAAAAATCATCCGGCTCGTCTCCGTCCAGCACCGTCCGCAAATCAATAACGTAACTGCGCGAGGTGTCGCTTTCACAGCGCATGATGCGGACTTTTTTAACTGGGCGCGCGCGTAGTCGAACCCGCCGGCGTCCATGATGGCTTCCAATGCGGTGACGGGCTTGTCGGAGAGGACCTTGCCCGGACGCACGCAACCGGTGACAAAGCCGGGAAATGAGGAAGACTCCACCTCGACATTGATTTCGGTGGTGGAGATTTGCGGCCCGTAAAGTTTAATCAGGCTCTGTTCCAATTCCCCGCGCGTAAGTCTGGCGGCTTGCACGTCGCCAACGAGGGTCAGGACAATCTTTCCGTCCAAACGGATTTGCTGCGTGGCGTCGAGGTTGGGCGATCCGGGAAAGGAAATTCTTACGACTTCGCCATCCTGCCGAATGAGAGACTGGATGTTTCGCGAGGAGGAAGAGAGCCCGTTAAAGTCCAGAGTATCGGAGGTATCAGCCGGAGGGGCAGCGGTAAAGGCGGCTTGGCGTGGCGAGATATCCGCTGGTGTTCGCCCCGCCGCTGGCGACTGCTGGCCATCGTAAAATTTGGATGTCCCGCACGCGGCCAGCACAAAGATTGCCGGAAATAACAATAAAAATGTCCATGGCAGAGAATGAACCCGCCCCGCATTTCGAGTCGAAATACAATTCATAGTTCCTTGTCACTGTTGCAGTAGCGCGAAAAGGCCAATCGTTAAAATTTTTTGGGCAAAAAAAAGCCAAAGTTTTATGGTAAAAATTTGCGATTGATTTATTTTTAACGGCAAATGGCTGACCCAATTCCATATTTTGATTTGCCGGCGCAAATACGAGGCATCCGCAATGAGCTTGACGGGGCGCTGGCCCGAACGTTGGACAACTGCTCGTTTTGCCTGGGGCCGGACGTGGCG
>JASHVW010000410.1 GCA_030044395.1 Verrucomicrobiia bacterium | reverse complement strand
TTCACCAGATTGCCCAGGCCGTTGGCCAGCTCCGCCGAATATCGCGCGCGAAATCCCGCATCGGTCCAGTTTCCATCCGGCCCGATGTCCAGTTCGCGTAAAACGTAGAAGCGAAAGGCGTCCAGGCCCCATTCGTCAATCACTGCGACGGGGTCAACGATATTACCCGTGCTCTTGCTGATTTTGGCGCCGTCCTTTTGCCAAAAGCCATGCACCAGAATTTGTTTTGGCAACGGCAGGCCCATCGCCTTCAGTATGATCGGCCAATAGACCGCGTGAAATTTCAGAATATCCTTGCCGATGACATGAATGTCGGCGGGCCACAAAGAAAGCGGGGAGTGCTGAGTGCTGAGTGCCGAGTGAAGCGCAGACAAAACGGATTTGTCGCGGTGCGCGGCGGCGATGCTGATGTAATTCACCAGTGCGTCGAACCAGACGTAGGTGACAAAATTTGCGTCGAAGGGCAGGGGAATGCCCCAGTTCAATCGCGACGCCGGGCGCGAGATGCACAAATCCTCCAGTTGATTGTTTTTGAGAAAGCCGAGCACTTCGTTGCGGCGATAATCGGGCTGGATGAACAATGGATTGGCCTCGATGAATTCGATGAGCCATTGCTGGTGCGCCCCAAGTCTAAAATAGTAATTCTCCTCCGTCAGTTTGATGACTTCGCCATAGGCGGGGTCAAATGTGCCGTCGGTGCGCCGGTCCTTCTCCGTGAGAAACGTCTCCTCTTTGGCCGAGTAGAAACCTTCGTAACTTGCCTTGTAAAAATGGCCGGTGTCCTGGAGCTTCGACAGGATGGACTGGACGAACTCCTTGTGGCGCGGTTGGGTGGTGCGGACGAAATCGTCATTGGTCAGCTCCAATTTTTTTGCAAAGGCCTGCCAGTCTGCCGCGAGCGCGTCGCAATAACTCTGGGGACTCTTTCCTTCGGCAATCGCCGCCTGCTGGACT
This sequence comes from Verrucomicrobiia bacterium, assembly GCA_030044395.1. Taxonomy (GTDB): domain Bacteria; phylum Verrucomicrobiota; class Verrucomicrobiia; order Limisphaerales; family UBA11358; genus UBA11358. Next base: position 1,664 of record JASHVW010000410.1, on the reverse strand, counting down.
TTCTGGCCGTGCTCGTCCAGGCCCGTCAGGAAAAAAACGTCCTCTCCCAGGCTGCGTCGCGCCCGGGCAATGACGTCTGCCACGATTTTTTCATAGGCATGGCCCAGATGCGGCTGACCGTTGACGTAATCAATCGCGGTGGTGATGTAAAACCGTTTGTCCATCGTTGAACCAAACATCATGCCGGACAAATGCAACAATGGCAATGGCGGCTTCTTTTCAATTGCAGCCGTGCGATATTCGTTTATGCTGTTCAAACGGCTGTGGCGGAAAACCAGCCGGCAAACAAAAACCGCATGAATAAAGAACTGTGCAGTTTTGCCGCGCGCTTGCGCGACACTGTTGTCGGAGACGACGTCAGGAGTCTCACTCCAGATCAATTCAACGAATTTGCCCTCGAACTCTTTTCGCTTCAATTTGCCCACAACTTCGCTTACCGGAAGATTTGCGAAGGACACAGGCAGACGCCGCTACTGGTCAAGCATTGGACGCAAATTCCCTGTGTTCCAACAAGCGCCTTCAAGGAATTGGAATTGACCTCCATTGCGCCAGGTGAACGGACGGCGGTTTTTCATTCCAGCGGCACCTCTGGGCAAACACCCAGCCAGCATTTCCACAGTGTTGAATCGCTCAACCTTTACCAAGCATCATTGTGGGCCGGATTCAACCGGAATATTTTGAAAGACTCGAAATTCCAAATTGGAAACGTCAAATTGATCTCCCTCACGCCGCCGCCCGGCCATGCGCCGCACTCTTCCCTCGTTCACATGTTCGGAACAGTCCGCCAAAAACTTGGCGCACCCACGGCGGCGTTCGTCGGCAGGCTCGACCCGGACGGTTCATGGGCCCTGGACTTTGACGCCGCGCTGAATGCTCTAACAGACACTTCAGCGCCGCAGCTGATTCTCGGCACGGCGTTTTCATTTGTTCACTTGCTCAATTGGTTGGAGGAGGAAAACTTGCGGCTCCAACTGCCGGAGCATTCACGCGTGATGGAAACCGGAGGATACAAAAACCGTTCGCGGAATCTTTCCAAAGCCGAATTGCACGCGCTCATCACCGAATTTCTCGGCGTTCCGGCGGACGACATCATTTGCGAATACGGCATGAGTGAGCTGAGTTCGCAGGCTTACGATGACGTAACGAGCAACGAACGGCAAATGGCGCAACCTTCCCGCCGCGCACTGCGCGTCGCCCGTCGCTTTCACTTTCCGCCCTGGGCAGGGGCACAAATCATTTCGCCCGAATCAGGGCGCGAAGTCGCCGACGGCGAAATGGGGCTGATTCGGGTATTTGATTTAGCCAACGTGTTTTCGGTCAGTGTCATCCAAACGGAAGATTTGGGAATCCGCCGCGGCGACGGATTTGAATTGGTTGGCCGCGCAAAATTGGCCGAGCCGCGCGGTTGTTCGCTGATGGCCGCGGCTTAAGATTTGACCGCATGAACCTTCCCAATTATTTCCTCGCCGATTTGCCGCCGGAAGCGACGCTCTCGTCCGCAATGATTGCCGAGGCATGCGAGACGCTCAAACGGAACCGCGAACAATATCTGTCCGGTCGTTCGACGCAAGGCCAGGTGAACCTGTTGAGCGGGCTGGCCGAAAGCTGGTTGGAACCGGAATTTCCCTTTCGTCAATTGGCATTGGAAAATGCAAAGGCCATCG
>JASHVW010000409.1 GCA_030044395.1 Verrucomicrobiia bacterium | reverse complement strand
GGGCCATCTCGGTGTATTGGGCCGTGGCCATGAATGGAACATGGTATTGCTCCGCTCAACCTCAAGCGATTGATCTTGCGGCGTTGAGTCCATATCAAACCTATCAATACGGGTTTAATCCCGAGGCGACAAACTGGAACGTGCTGACCATCACCGGCACTGGCGCGGTGATTGGCAGCCATGCGTCGAGCGCTTTGACGGGCAATATCACGGGCGCGGGAATAGTGGTCGCGCATAATACCAGCAGCGGTTCGGACATGAACTTCCAGGATTTCGAAATCACCACCAACCAGGCGGTGGGAACTGCGCCCAGTGTCGCTACCGCCAGCGGTGTTCCGTTGTCAGTGGCCGTCGCATCCGGCGGGGGCGCGAGCTTTGGCGTTGCCGCCGAGGGATCCTCGCCCTTCACCTATTATTGGACGACCAACAGCGTGCTGGCCCAAAACGGTGGAAGGGTTTCCGGGGCGACTACGGCGACTTTGACCATCGCTGACCTCACAGCCAATGATAACAATATGCAGATTGATGTCATCGTCTCCAATGCGGCGGGAGCGTATGATGTAGGCGAGAATTGGGAAACCGCCACGCTGACAGTAACCAATCCACCGGTCGGCCTGATTTATTCGGAAGGGTTTCCGTTTGTCGGCCCGGCTTCCGGCAATTATCCGATCAGCAGCGTCGGCTGGACGGAGGCGGTGCTGAATGCTCCAAATGCCCTGTATCAGGTGACGTCAGAAACAAGCCAGGGCGCCGTCTTTGCCTATTACGGTTCTCCGGCAACGACGGTTTATTACGCCACCACAGCCACGGACACGAATCAATCAGGGTTGCCGTTCCCGAATATTGACCTGGCGGCTTATCCGAGCCTGAACCTCTCTGTCGACATTGCGCCGGGCTATGACGCCACGAATGTCACAGCTTATATCGCCGTACAACTGAATAATACGAGCTGGTACGTGTCGTCCACGCCATTGCCGGTGGCGACTGGCAGTTCGACGTTCTCGAGCTACACAATGGCGTTTAGTCCCGCTGCCGCAGATTGGAACAACCTGACCGTGACGAGTTCCGGCGGGTTGATTGGGTCCGCTGCCAGCAGCAACCTCAAGGGCACCATGACCGGCGCGGGCTTGGTCTTTGTGACCGTGGGATCGGGCGGAACGTTTAACTTCAATAACTTTGTCATCACCGGCACGGGCGTCGGCGGCATCGTCCTTGGCCCCCACTCCGGCGGCGGACTGAATCTCACGTGGGTGGGCAATCCAGCCGTGGAATTGGACAGCTCCACGAACCTGGACGGAAACAACTGGCAGGACATGACGAATACCTATGGACTGTATTCGCTCAAGGTGCCGGCGATCGGACCGCAAAAGTATTTCCGCCTGTCGTCGCCGTAGACACATGGCGATACCAACCGCCCCAAACGAAGCTGGAGCCGTTCGAGACGAACGGCTCCAGCTTCAGAGTCAAAGCGCCTCATCCTTTGAAACACGCCGTTGCATTTTTCATTCTGTCTTTTGTCCACGCATCGTTTGGGCAGAATAATTTCATTTCGGGCGCGGATATGTCGTTGCTGCCGTATTTCGAAACGAACGGCATTGTCTATAAAAGCAACGGATATGCTGGCGACGCGCTTCAAATCCTGAAAAGCCGGGGCATCAACTGCATCCGGTTGCGGTTGTTCACCAGCAGCGCCGCCCAGGCTCAGGCGGACCCTTACAATTACATCAATAACCTTGCCTACACCGTGCCGCTGGCGGTGCGCGTCAAAAACGACGGGTTGAAGTTTATGCTGGATTTTCATTACTCGGACACCTGGGCCGACCCCGGCAAGCAGCGGACGCCTGAGACCTGGAAAAATCTGGGTTTTTTACGACTCGTGCAGGAAATGCGGACCTACAACAGCAACTGCATTGCCGCGTTCAGGGGCGCGGGTGCCATGCCGGATTACGTGCAGGTGGGCAACGAAATTACCGGCGGCATGTTGTGGCCGACGGGACGGCTCCACGGCACGAATGCGGCTGGGCAATGGGCGAACCTCGGACAGTTGATGAGGGCGGCGATCCAGGGGATTCGAGATGCTTCCGGCGCGAACATGCCCAAAATCGTCATTCATATTGATCGGGGGGCGGATTGGAAGAAAACGAAATGGTTTTTTGACAATCTTAATGAGCAGGGAGTGCCCTACGACATTATTGGCGAGAGCTATTACCCATTTTACCATGGACCTCTGTCACGATTGTGCAATTGTCTGACCAACGCGGCGCGCCGCTATGGCAAGCCCCTTTTCGTGGCTGAAACGGATTTCCCATGGATTTATGCCACGAACATGTATGGATTTCCTGCAACCACGAATGGCCAGGTCCAATACGTCGAGGCCCTCGCGCAAATCGTCAAAGGGCTGCCACGCAATTTGGGCGCGGGAATCTTCTGGTGGGGAACGGAGTATCAACTTCCGGATGCGAATGAAGCGGGCTTTGGCACACGGTCATTTTTCGACCGCAACGGACAGGTGTTACCGGCTGCGGAAGCTTTCGGTGCGATGGCCGGACCGCCGGCTTTGAACATCAGTCGCGATCCGCCGCGAAAATGAATCAACCGGAGCGCGGCACTGCCTGCCACGCCATGGCGCAGCGAGCCGGAGCGCGGCTCTGTGAGCCGCAGCAATATCCGCGTTTTAGGGCATCATCGCTTGCTCGAATTCTTCCGTTTGAGGAAACTGCTGCGGGTCGCAGACCCGCGCTCCGGAAAAGAGTCACGGAAGGCGCCTTTTTAAATTCAATCCTCTTTCAACTTGCCATGAGGGCAAAGTGGTGCAAACTATGCGTCTGGCATGTGACGGGTGAGGTTTTAAAACTGCGTTGCCCTCTGGCCCGCGTGGCGTCATTAAGTTTATTGGTTGCACCCATAGCTCAATTGGATAGAGCATCTGACTACGGATCAGAAGGTTTCAGGTTCAACTCCTGATGGGTGCGCCACTTGCGGCAACGATACCTCCGTTTGGCTAATCCCAAGGCGTCATCTTCCCGTGAGGCAACAAGACAGTCTTCATTTCGCGTAATCCGTGTGTAGTGCCCGTTAGATTGCTTGAGTCCACCTGCGGCTGTGATGGCATCAACAACGGTCATGCCGGAGAACCAATCGTAACGACCCGGCTTCTGCACCTGGCCGTAAACATAGACGGACGAATTGATAGAAATCTCTGCGGAGTTGGTAGCCGTCGAATTATTGCGCGAGACAGGGGCAGCACACGCCCCTGTCAGACAGACGAACAGCAATAAAATGGCAATGCTACGCATAACGGCAACGGACTAACGGCCCAAAACTGAGCCACGCCGATCCGTCTTCGCCC
>JASHVW010000408.1 GCA_030044395.1 Verrucomicrobiia bacterium | reverse complement strand
AAGGGCCAATAGGCCAAGGGATGGTCGGCTACGAGGGCGGCCTGATAGGAACCGGGCATTGGCGGCTCCGGGGTGACACTTGCTTCGGCGGAATTGCTGCTCGAACCCAGTAAATTTTGGGCCGACACCACATAATAATAGGTTGTGCCGTTGGTCAATCCCAAGTCGGTATAATTCGTTGTCGTCACAGTGGCAATGGGGGTTTCCGAGCCGCTGGCCGTGGAACGCGCGACGGTGTAACTTGTGGCTTCTGAGGAAGCCGGCCAATTCAAGGACACCAAACCGTATCCAGCGAAAGCGCCAAGAGCGGCCGGAGGCGACGGCAGGGTTATCACCGAGCCGAAAACCCGGAATTCACAAAAGCTGGCCCAATCACCCGGGGGCAGTCCAGTAACGGTGATTCTTACATAACGGCCTGTGGAGGCGAATACATCCGCCTGATCCTGGGCGGCAGAGGTGTTGGCCGTTTTATCCACGACGGTTGTCCAATTCGTATTGTCCGCGGACACGGCGACCGTGTAATCGTAAACGACCCCGTTATCTTGCCAAATCACTTCGTCTCCCGTCAGGCTGCAAAGGCTGCCTAAATCCACTTGCCACCAATGATTACTATTTCCGTCAGCAGCGCTCCAGCGAGTTGTCAAGTTGCCATCATTACCGCAGGCGGGAGGAAAGCCGGATTGCTGGCCATCGGCGCTTGCGGGTTGGTTCAAGGCGAGATTATTTGAAAACCAATTGGCGGGGGTGGTAAAGTCCAAGTCATCCACGTAGCCGCGATACCCGCCCGAACTATTGGGTTGACTATATCCCAGGTCAATCCGGTTTACAGTCTTGCCCGTGAGAGGCGTCAAATCAACGGTCACGTAGTTCCACGTGCCCAGAGCCAGGACGGCGCCCTGGTTGGCGGGATTCATCGGCACACCCAATTGGTTCGTCAAGCCGCTGTTGCGGAGGGTGGTTCCATCGGAGAAAATGAGGTCCAACGCAACGCAAAGGCTGTTGCTTCCGGTTGCGAGATCGTTGTTGGCATTGCTTTGTGGAAAGATCCAATAGGAAAAGCGCATACCAGGAGAGACGGTGATATTCTGGTTGCTGAGATCAAACATTTGCATATAAGCGTAATCAGACGCTCCACCCCGGGCCTCCCCTGAATACATGATTTCGCAATGACCGCTCTGAGCGTTTTCGCTTCTCACCCCAAGTTCCGGTCCGGACAAAGAGCTGAGGATGGGACCCACATTGGAGATGCCGCCTCCAGGGGGACTGGTATCCACTGTATTCGTCCAGGAAAGCTGGATGTCGTTGGATTCCAGGCCGGTGCCCCAGACATAGTTTCCTGCCTGCGGGGATGTCATTCCATCTGTGTCGGACGGGGGCAAGTCGGCGAGATTCGAACCCCAATTCGTATCGGGGTTTGTCCCCACGGTGAAAGCCAGGGAGCCTCCATTGGCGATTTGGGCAAAATGGATCCAGGAGGCGGTTGATGGCTGGCCGTTGACGGTAAGACTCTGGATGTAAGGAGCGTTATCTGCGGCGCCATTGGCGGTAATCGTCACGTCACCATTGGTCAGATGGACAACGGCCTGGGGAAACAAAGGACCGTTAAGGACCAAAGTATCGTCGCCGGGGAGTTCAGGATGCAGACCAAGGGCGGCGAGGACGTACCAGGACGCCATCTGTCCCAGGTCGTCATTGCCGGGCAAGCCGCCCGGGGCCGTTGAATAGAGTTGCGTCATTACTTGCCGGACGACGCTGGAGGCCTTGTAAGGCATTCCCATAAAGTTATAAATCCAAGGTGTCTCCGAACACGGCTCATTGCCCATGTAAGCGTAGGGAGAATAGGTTTCGTCGGCATCGTTGAGTTGAGTGAAGAAGTCATCCAGGCGGGCCGAGGCGGCCTGGGGACCTCCCATCATGGCAATGAGCGAGCCCAAATTAAAGGGCACCATCCAGACATATTGATAGGCGGTGCCTTCGACGTAGGCGCCGCCGCCGAAGGTCGGAAATCCGGGGGACCACATGGAATCGGAGTTCCGCAATTGAAGATACCCGGAATTCCCGTTGAAAACGTTGCGCCAATTTTGGGCGCGGTTCATGGCCAGGGTGTAATTGGTGGTATCGCCCAAAGACCGGGCGAAGCGGGCGAGGGCATAATCGGCGCTGCAATATTCGAGGGTCATCGAAACAGGGCCATAGCCGCCGATCTGGGCGGCTGGAACGTAGCCGAGGTTCAAGTAATCCCGTTCAGCATCGCGCTCATGGACTCCGTTGAGCGCGGCGACCTGGGGATTAACGGCGGCATTTACCATGGCGGCGAGAGCGGACGCAGTGTCAAAGTTCGTTCCGCCGAAGGCATAGATGCCGGCGATGATTGGCGTGGCGGGGTCACCCATCATGACGCCGCTGTCGCCATCCGGGACACTCCAGCGAGGCATGGCTCCGCATTGTTGAGCATCCAGAACAAGAGATTCGGCCACATCGCCGGCGCGAGCGGGGTCCATCATGGCAATGAACTGGCATTCGTTGCGATAAATATCCCATCCGGAGAAGTACTCGTATTTGGAGGTGGCGGTTGTGTGAACCTGGCCGTCAAAGCCCATATACTTGCCGTTGGCATCGCTGACGACGCTGGGGGCCTGCAAGGCGTGATACATCATCGTATAGAAAGTGGAGGTATCGGTTGAAGAGCCGCCGCTGACCTGGATTTTATTGAGATAACCATTCCAGGAATTGCTGGCAGCGTCTGCGACGTCATTAAAATCGGGGCTTGAGAAAGAAGGGTTTTCGGCCTGGAGATTGGCGCGGGCGTTGGCGATGCTGACATAGGAGAGGGCGGCTCTTGCCTGCACGACGGCACCGCCGGGCAAATTGAAAGTCAGATAGACACCGGTCTGTGACCCGGTGGCGTTGGTGGAGTTCATAGTCAAAGAGTCGCCGTTCCAAGTGGCGTAAGAGGCGAACGGATGGTCGAAAACGGCGTCGAAGTATAGAGTATTATCCTGAACAGCGCCGCAGAATGGATTTTCGATTGTCCAGCCGCAGATTTCCTGGGTGTTTGTATTGATTTCGACCGACGAATCAAGAGTTCCCGCGGCGCCACTGGCGGCATTGATCAACATGCCCGGATTAAATCCCGACGGATAGGTAAAACGGCCAAAACCGGTCCTGATTGTCGTGGTCAGTTCGGCACGGATGCCGTTGGTGAATAAAACCGAGTAATAACCGGGCACGGCGATTTCATCGGCATGGGAAAAGGTGGAAGGAAACGCGGCTCTTCCATTGTTGCCGGCAGCGCACGGCGAGGTTGTCACGGCTTGCAGGATGGGCGTGAAGGCAAAGTCGCCGCCGTAATCGCATCCGGCGCCGCTGAGATGATCGAGACTGAACCCGACAATTTGCGTATCCGAATAGAGGTAACCGGCCGGTTGTCCGAGGGTGGTGGTGTCGGGGCTCCATTGGACCATACCGAAGGGGAGGACAGCACCGGGAAACTCATCGCCGCCATTGGCGGTGCCGTTGAGCGGTTGGACATTGGTGGTCAGCGTTTGCAAGGGGTAAGCGTGGAGCGGCGGACGGAAGGCCAGGAAAACGGAGACGATCAAGGCAGGCAGCAGCCATTTTCGGAGGAGAGGAGGGAGGAGGTGACGAACGGTCTTCATAATAGTAATTGTAATAATCAAAAGACGATAATCACAAGATTATTCGGTAGTGTCCTAATTTGCCGGCGCTTCAATCGGATTTTTCCCCACGACCCTCATCCGTCCTTCGGACACCTTCTCCCACTCCGGCGGCTTCGCTGGGAGCTACGCCGGGCTGGCGCCGCGGGAGAAGGAACCCCGAAAGTCTTCGGGGGGACCCGCCCGAATTAGGACAGCACCGATTATTCGGTGGTTATGATCTTTTGTCATGATTGGGATAAGTTGGTTGACCTGCCTTCGCAAAGACTTTCAGGGCGATGGCAGGACCAGCCGATAGAACAGATTGCTGCCGTTTTCCGGCATGGTTAATTGATTCAATCCGTTGCTGAGGATACTTTGGTTTGTCACATTAACCCAGCTCGCGGCGAGAAGATCCGTGTTTTGTTGGAGCATGTATCCTGGCGCCGCGCCCGTCCAGGAGATGAGAACGTTCGTGCCATCGGACTGAATCGCCGCCGGTGGAATGCTCACGAAAGCAAAATTGCCAATCGTTTGAATTGACGAGGCGCCGCCATCCGCGCCCGTGAAGCCAACATAAGCAATGTTCGTTCCCAGCGCCTGCGCCAGATCGCCCACGTTTAGATTGGTAGCGAACGAGGTCTGGGCTACGGCGTCAGTGAACGCCAGCGCCATTTGTTGGTTGGCATAGCTCACCGCGACGTTGATGGGGTCACCGCTGTTAATTTGGACATTTCCAAGCGAGTAATAATTTCCGTTGCCGCCATTGGCACCGGTGAGTCCGTTGGTCAGAATCGTGTAACCAACATCTTCACTGTTGCCGGTGTAGAGATTGAGTTCCAGTTCAACGCTAGGGGTGATGGGCGGTGAGGCGCCTACGCCAAGCTGGCCGCC
>JASHVW010000407.1 GCA_030044395.1 Verrucomicrobiia bacterium | reverse complement strand
ATGGAAACGTCGTCCCCTTTCACTTTGATCTGCGATACGCCGTCCACGCGCACCGGGACGCCTTTGCTGGTATAGACTTCCGGCGTCTGGACATCAATGGTCAGAAGTTCGAGCGAAAGCACATCCACTTTCTCGATGACCGGAATGACAAACGTGCCGCCACCCTTGACCACGCGGAACCCGCGTGTTTCGGCCTGCCCGTCAGGACCGGCGTAACGATGTTTGCGCCCGGAAACAATGAGAACCTGGTTCGGCCCGACTTTCGTGTATCGGCTCGCCCAGATTGCCATGAAGATGAAGACGACAATGACAATGCCAAAGACGACAAGGACAAGGACGCCAATGTTGGGAATGACTTCTGCCAGTTGGGGTGCAAGGTTAATGTTCATTGAAGCTTGTTTTTCGAGAACGATTTGTCTTTTCTAAAAATCAGGTGGCTTGGACGTAAAATTGTGTGCCGACAATACGAACGATTTTCACCGATTGGCCGGATGCCAGGGCGAAGCCCTTTTGCTCGCGCGCGGGAGCTGTATAACGCGTGCCCGCCTGCACATAGGCAATTTCTCCAACCCCATTGATTGGAATGGGTGTGATAATGGTCGCCGGTTGTCCGAGCAGGCTTCCAACCCGGGATTCGCTGGAACTTTGTAATTTTCGGAAAACGGTTTCGAACAGCAAGAAAACCCCCGTGGCGATAAGCAGTCCGCCAAGAATGGAGAGAGGCGCGCTAATCCAGATGCTTTTCGTCGCCTCAATACTCGAAAATATCATTCCTAATCCGCCCATCGCGGTGACGAAGCAGGAGATGGTCGTGGGGCTGAATGGCGCGATACCTGGCATGCCTGTCTCCTCAAAACCGGCTTCGGCATGGCCGCTCGTGCCGACATCCGCGTGTGGCGCCTCGTGACCGCCGAAGAGATGACCGAGGAGAGCGCTGAAGACAGTGAAAACGAGTCCAACACCGAAACAGATGGCATAAACGAAAAAGTTCATATTTGCCTCACTGAATTTAGTTTGAGGAAATTAAAACCTTCGCGTCCCCGCAACGCAAGCGGGAAATTCGGTCGTGGTTCTGAATATTTTTCCGGCACAGGGCTATTCAACACCATGTCGCCGCCGGGCGCATTTATAATTTCGATGAATATTTGGAATAGGCATTCGCCAAGAGAAAATGGGTTTAGCGGGCGTCCACATCGGCGATACGGTGAAAAAGCGCCAGAGGGCTGGCGCAGGCCAAAACCTCGCGGAATTTCGTTTAGCGCTTTCAATTCGCGGCTGCCGTTTTCATTTTTTGGAACGATCCACGGGGCCTGTACACCGGCGATAACGCTTCAAATTTCGCATGGGGCGATTCCACCACAGAAGCGGAAAATGTCATGTTGCCCAGGAACGTGTTTTTATAAAGTGGAGCGATGCGCGAAGATTTTCAACCGGTCCGGCAGCGCAAAGTTTGCCCGACAATAACCGCTCTTCATTTCGCAATTGGCCGATTGTTGCGGGCGGCAAGATGCCGTCCTCCACGGCAGGCAGGGATGCCTGCCGCTACCGGCGCGGGCGTTGCATTGGGCTTGCCATTTTCCGCGGCCTCACCCATTTTCAGCTTATGCATTCCTATGAGTTGCTTCGCGAAGTGTTTGACAGGCGCAAACCCAAGGAAATTGCCGCCGAGCTGGGACTTTCGGCCTCGATGATTTATAAATGGGCTGAGCCGAATACCGCCGGCAGTGGCATCGGCAACCCGCTCGACCGCATCGAAGCTTTGCTCAAATGCACCGGCGATCACCGGCTCGTTCAATGGATTTGTCAGCGCGCCGGCGGCTTTTTCATCTTGAATCCCAAGAACACCCCGCATCCGCATTCCCTCATTCCCGTCACGAACCAGATTGTCCAGGAATTCGCCGATTTGCTCCACGTGATTGCCGCCGCAACTGCCGATGAAAAAATCACCGCGGTCGAAACCCGCCAAATCCGGGAACGCTGGGATGAATTGAAATCGGTTACCGAAGGATTTGTGGCTGGTTGCGAAGAAGGAGATTTTGCCGCCATCCGTGAAAGGCATCACAAACACGCCGCAGCGGCAGCCCAAAGGTTGCCCGCCTAATCCACTTGTGTTTCGCCCGTTACGCATTAAATTGACCGCATGAAGAACGACGTCGTTTCCGTGCAAATCCGCGGAATCCTCCCGGCCAATAGCGGCGGTTGCGCCCTGTTCGTTGGTAACGACGAAAAAGTGTTTGTCATCCACGTTGATCCCCAAATGGGCGCGGTCATCGGAATGTTCTTGCGCCAGACCCCGAAGGAACGCCCACTCACCCATGATTTGATCAACCGGATTTTCCAGGGCTTTGGCATCAGCGTCGAAAGAGTTGTCATCACCGATTTGAAAAACTCCACCTATTTCGCCCGCCTCATTCTCCAGCAACAAAATGAATTGCACACGGCGCGAAAAATTGTCGAAGTGGATGCGCGCCCGAGCGATTGCCTGGCCATCGCCGCGGCGCAGAAAAAGCCGATTTTCGTTTCCGCTCCGCTTTTCGAGCAAGTCGAGGACATGAGCGAAGTCCTCAACAAGATCAACGAGTCCGGCAGCGAATCCGCCGAATAGAATGCCCCCCGCAAAAGTCTCAACGCCCGCCCTCATTTGTGGCGACGACGAATTTGCCGTCAAAAACCGCGCCCGGGAAATTTACGATAAGTGGTGCGCCGAACTCGGCGGTATGGACCACGAAATCATCGAGGCCGGAGCATCCAACAGCGGCGAGGCTTTGAACCGCATTTCCCGGCTCCGCGAGGCTCTGCAAACGCTGCCTTTTTTCGGCACCGGGAAAGCCGTCTGGCTGCGCGATTGCAATTTTTTGGGCGAAGAGCGCGCCGCCAGCGCGCAAGCCGTTTCTGAAACCCTCAATGATTTAGCCGCGGAATTGAAGGCTTTCAAATGGGACAACGTCCGCCTCCTCATCAGCGCCGGCAAGGTGGACAGGCGAAGGACCTTTTTCAAGACGCTGGAAAAAATCGGGGTGATCGAAAATTACGACGCGTTGACGGCGGACGACAAAGACTGGGCGGCGCGCGCGGAAATGGCGGCGCGCTCGGCGATTCGCCAGCGAAACAGGGAAATTGAGGAGGAAGCCTTGTCCGAACTCGTCGCCCGCATTGGCCCGAACGCGCGGCAATTGGAGAACGAGATCGAAAAATTGTCCATCTTTGCCGGCGACCGCAAGCGCATCGAATTTGCCGACGTCACGGCGGTTTGCTCGCAAAATAAGACAACCCGGGCTTTTGCCCTGGGTGACGCCCTGGGGGACAGGGATTTGCCACGACTGCTGAAACGCCTCGATGAAGAATTGTGGGACGTAAAATTTAGCAAGGACAAAACGGAAATCGGCCTGCTTTATGGCTTGATTTCAAAGATCCGCGCCATGCTGCTGCTCAGGGAGATGATCCACGAAGGCTGGATCAAACCGGACAACGATTACAACCGGTTTAAGGCGCAACTGGAGCGGATTCCGAAGGAAAAATTTCCCGCCGATCGAAAATTCAACCCGCTGGCGTTGAATCCTTATGTGCTTTACAAAGCGCTGCCACAAGTTAAAAGATACTCGCGGAGCGAATTGGTAAGCGCCATGGATTTGCTCTTGCGCTGCAACCAGCGGCTCGTCGGCAGTGGATTGGACGAAGCGCTTGTATTGCAACAGACGTTGGTGCAAATCGTCGCGACTCAGGCAGTCGCAGCCTAACGCTTAAATTTTTGTTTGTATCATGACATCGTCGGCAAGTTTGTCGGTATTGGTCGGCAAGGATATTGCCTGCGTCAAAATCGCGGGGCGCGCGAATTTTACGTTCAGCCCCGACTTCAAAACCCTGCTGGTCGGCTTGAATCGAAAGGGCTACACGCATTTTGTGGTGGACTTGTCCGAATGTTTGCTGATGGACAGCACATTTTTGGGGACGCTCGCTGGTTTCGGGCTGATGACCAATCCCGGCGCCGTGGAACACTGCGACATTGAGCTGCTTAACCCAAGCGCGCGCGTTTCGGAACTTTTGGAAAATCTCGGCGTCCTGCAATTGTTCAAGGTGACCAGCGGAACGGCGCCCTGTCCGCCGGATGCCACCCCATGCGAGCCGGAGACCGGCCATCATACGCGGGAGGAAATTACCCGAAATTGCATCGAGGCGCATCAGGCGCTGATGGCGGCCAACCCGGATAACGTCGCGCGCTTCAAGGACGTGGCCCAATTTCTGGCGGAGGATTTAAAGAGCCTGCAAAACCGGACGCCGAAGAGTTAGAGCGGAGCGCAAGTCTGCGAGCCGCGGCACCGTCCTATGGCATTTTATTTTGAATCATAGCCGCGAAAATTCACAAAAGGCGCAAACGTACACACTGGATTGATTAACGCGAAACACGAAACAGAATTTTAACGACGGATGGGCACGGATCAACACTGATAAAAAGCTCATATTTTACCGCTGATGCAGATAATCGCAGATGGGGCTCAACGACCGGAAATAATAACCGCGAAATACACGAAAACGCTGATTCTTCAGGTTCCTCCATGTTTATAATGGGTAAAGGGGATGTGTCGCGAAGCGACCTCGGACATTAGCCAGACACGAAGTGTCTGGTAACGCAAAAAAATGTGATCCGTCCCGAAGGGACGGTGGAAACAGTTTCATTTGCCGCTGTCTCCACTGTCCCTGCCGGGACAGAAGGTGTTTTTGGGAACCGTACCAGGCACAATGTGCCTGGCTAATTTCCGTTGTGCCTCCGGCACGAGTCGTTCAATGGGAAATCACCACAGGAATTTTTCATCGTATTCCACCCCATGTTTCCGGAGGAACGCCGCATATTCCTCCTGAAACGATTTTATCCGGTGATGCTCCGCCTGGTTCGCAATATATTCCTTTACCGTGCCGCAATTGGAAGCGCTTACCGTAAAGACGCCGTATCCCGGTTGCCATGCGAAATTCTTTACACGGATGCTTTCGTGAATCCAACGCGACGAGGTTTGCTTGATGTCCTGTACGAACGTCGCCAGCACGTGAGTCGCCTGCAAACCCACCAGCAAATGGACATGATCCGCCGTTCCCCCAATCGCTTCAGGAATCCCCCCGGTTGTGCGGATCAAACCTCCAAGATATTCGTGCAAACGCGGACGCCATGGGCTGGCGATCAACGGATGCCGGTCCTTAGTGCTGAAGATAACGTGGAAATGCAGGCTCAAGTGTGTGGAAGGCATGTTCAAATATTGGAAGATGATTATCGCAATGGAACGAGCAAAATTTGGTGGTGCAACGATTTTAATTTGGGAGGAATTGTGATGTGGAAACCTTTCCACCTTCGCTCAGAAGCTATGGTGGACAGGTCCGCCGTCCCGCTGGG
>JASHVW010000406.1 GCA_030044395.1 Verrucomicrobiia bacterium | reverse complement strand
TTGTGTTACGGGTTGAACCGGCGTTGCACCGTCGTCTGGCGGCCAAAGCCTTGGCTGCAGGCGAGAGTTTGAACAGCTATTGCGCCAAAACATTGGGGAAGGCGTGACAGAGGTGGAACTTATTAGTTGTCATTCGAATTTGGCAAGAAGCCAAACAATTCCAACAATCGCCACGATCGTCCCCAAGATAATAATTCCAAGAATCATGATGCTGAAGCCAACTACTGCACAAGCGCATGGTCACAGAATTTGCGCATTCATAGATGGCTAATTTGGTTGAACCAACGGCGGCATGGGGCAGTCGAGGGTGTCGGCGATCGCCCGGAGCAGTTCCGCTTCGGTCTCCAAGATCACCCCGTCCGCGCCGACGACGTGAACGCAGGCCTCGAGGATATTTCGTTTGAGGATCGGCGCCGCTTGCGCGAGTTGGTTGAGCGCGGCGTCCACCTGGTCCAAATCGCATTGCGGCGGCGGCAGCAATTGCAAACCGGTATCGTCAGGCGAACGCAAATACGGCGCGCCCGTGTCAAAGGCCTTTTGAATTTCGGCGGGGTTATTGCTGCTGAGATTGGCCAGAGCGGACAGCAGTATGGCGCAGTCTGGCACGAGCGGTTTAATGGCATAGAACTGGACGACCGGTTTGCGCGCCCCGTGAAATTGCGAATCCAAATGCCGAAGCACGACCTTTTGCAGAACAAATTCGAACATTTGGAGCTTCCCGTTTGAACGGATGAGCCAGTCAATCGTATGGGAAAAGTTGTCGTATTGCTCCCCTGTTAATTGCCCAAGCGCGCCGAGAGCCAGATTTATCATCGGCAGATGGGCGTGCGCGGCAATTTTCGATACCTCCGGAAAAAGCTCCGCCGCCTTTCCGCCCACGGAGGTCCCCACCCGTTGTTCGAGTTCGGCCAACTGCCGGGAACGTTCATTGTCATCGTTGCTCAACAGCATGGCATAAATCAGGGCCGTGGCACCCAAAGGCTCGCGCACCGCCGCGCGGATGGTGTCTGACAGCGAATCGCGCAACTGCTCCGCGTATTTCAGATGGAGCGGCGTGGGGTTGCCCACGTTTGGCAACTGATATCTTTTGACCGGCGCCTGCGCATCTTGCGCCATGATGCCACCCAAAACAATCATCCGTCCGTCCATGAAAACCGGCCGGGGTTTCTGCGCTTGTTTGGCCATTTCCGCCCGCACCTCTTTCGTGTCCATGTGCGGAAACTTGCCGTCCCAGCTCTCGTCAATTTTGCGGATGCGATCTTCCAACGGCGGATGCGTCGCCATCATGCTGAAAACCGGCCGCGGGTTGCCGTTGCCAAAAAACATATGTCCCGCGTCGGGTGCGTGTTCGGAAACCAGCCAGGAACCATACCCGTAACCGCCGATTTTTTGCAGTGCGCCGGAAAGGCCCAACGGATTGCGGGTGAATTGCACCGACGAAGCGTCCGCGAGGAATTCGCGCTGACGGCTGACGGCGGCCTGAATCAAGCGGCCAAAAAAGACGCCGATGGAGCCGATGATCAAAAGCAAGACGCCGGCCAGGGCTGGGGCGGCGCTGTTGCGCCCGCGCACGCTCATGAGAATGCGTCCGATGGTGGCGATGCAGAGGATTCCGAAGAGAATTCCGATCAGCCGGAGATTCAACCGCATATCACCGTTTAAAATGTGGCTGAATTCGTGGCCGATGACGCCCTGCAGTTCTTCGCGGGAAAGCAATTTCATGCAGCCGTGTGTCACCGCCACCACGGCGTCGCTGGGGGAATGGCCCGCGGCGAAGGCGTTGATGCCCTGCTCCTGGTCGAGCACATACACCTGCGGCATCGGCACACCTGAGGCAATGGCCATTTCCTCGACCACATTCAGCAGTTTGCGCTCGTCGGGGTCGGTGGTGTTGGAAGCCACGAGCCGTCCGCCGAGGGATTCCGCCAGCGCGCCGCCACCATCGGCCAACTCGTGGATTTTGTAGGCGCACCCGCCCAGGATCACCGCCAGCGTCCCAACAACCGTATAGAAGAATACATTCGAATCCCACCAGAAAAATTGGGGAGCCTGGCCGTTATCGAAATAGCGATGATTGTGGGCGCCCACAAAAAAGCCTGCAAAGAGGGCCACGCAATACATCGCGGCAATGATGAACATCACCGCGATGGAAAAATAAAGCACCAGCCACTTGGTCTTTTTGCGGGCCTTTTCCTGTTGGGCGAAGAAATCCATTAAAACTGGACCTTCGGCGCGTCCTTCTGCTCCGGCTTGTCTATCACGAACAGCTCGGCCGGCCCGAAGTTAAACATGCCGGCAATCATATTCGACGGAAAGACTTCGCGATCGGTATTGTAGGTCATCACCGAATCGTTGTAGGCCTGCCGCGCGAAGGAAATTTTATTTTCCGTGGAAGTGAGTTCCTCGGTGAGCTGCATCATGTTCTGGTTCGCCTTCAAATCGGGATACGATTCGGACACCATCATCAGGCGGCTCAACGTGCCGGCCAGGCCGGTCTCGGCCGCGGAGAGGCTTTTGACGGCGGCGGCGTCGCCGGGGTTGGCGGCAGCCGCCTTGGAGGCTGCGTACGCAATGTTACGGGCCTGGGTGACGGCTTCAAGCGTCTCGCGTTCGTGCTTGATGTATCCCTTGGCCGTCTCCACGAGGTTCGGAATCAGGTCGTAACGGCGCTTCAGTTGCACGTCTATCTGCGCATAGGCATTTTTGTAGCGGTTGCGCATCGTCACCAGCTTGTTGTAAATGCCAACGATCCAGCCGATGGTCACGATGACGACGACAAAGATAATCAGTACCGGAATCAGGAGCGCGATTCCAATCGCCGCCATCGTCGGTTCAGCTAAAATAATTTCGGTGTTCATCATAAAATGCCTTGTTCAATGTACGCTTAACAGCTAAAGCAAAGCGGCGGCGCGGGCAATGATAATTTCAGGCCATTTTTGGAATCCGTCACTTTGGGGCGTGACTGAAAAATATCCCGGGCGGTCTTGCGATGGGGCGGCCCATTTTTCGGACACGCTCTCAAACTTGCACCGGCAAATAAACGCGGAACGTTGCTCCATGGCCGGGTTCGCTTTCGGCCTTGATGAAACCGCAGTGTCCTTTGACAATCGAATGCACCGTGGAGAGGCCCAGGCCGTGGCCGACGGCTTTGGTGGTAAAAAACGGTTCAAAGATCCTGGAGGCCAGCTCCGGCGAAAAGCCGACGCCGGTATCGGCGACTTCCAAAATGACATAACGTCGCCCGTCCACATCGGCATTGCGCGCGGCAATCGTCAAGGCACCCCCCTCGGGCATCGCGTCGCGCGCATTGGTGCAAAGATTCATCAAGACCTGGTGCAATTGCGCGGAATCTCCATGGACCGTCCCCAGGTCCGCCGCAATTTGCCTTTCCACCCGGATGGAGTTTCCATAGTTTTCCGATGTAAATTGCGCAATTTCGCCGGTCAATTGCTGGAGATTGACCGGCCCGCGATTCCCGTTTAGTCCCCGACTGAACCATAGCATCTGCTTGATGATGTCCGCCCCGCGGTGCGCGTTGGCCTCGGCCTTGGTCAGCATGTTCAAATATTCCTTGTCCTGGAGCTTTTCGCGAAGGAGTTCAATGGAGATCAGAATTGGCGTGAGAATGTTATTCAGGTCGTGCGCAATGCCCGTGGCCAGCCGTCCGATGCTCTCCATGCGCTGCGCCTGGGTAATCTGCGCTTCCAACTCTTTCTTCTCGGTAATGTCCCGCCCGATGCCGATGAGTCCGACGATTTTCCCGGCGGCATCGCGCCAGGGGATTTTGGAAGTCAGCAGCCAGTGCGTCTTGCCGTCCTTGGACACCATTTTTTCCTCGCGGTTGATGACCGCCTTGCCCTCTTTCATCACCATCTGGTCATCAGCAAAAAATGCCTCCGCAATTTCCTTCGGGAAAAAATCAAAATCCGTTTTGCCGATGGCCTCGGCTTCTGTCTGGCAACCCATATTCTTCAAATCACCTGGATTCGCCACAATTTTTCGCGACGCCAGGTCCTTGGCGTAAATGGGATCGGGCAGATGGTTGATCAAGGTTCGGAGCAGGTTGCGCTCTTCCTGCAACTTCATTTCCGCCATTTTTTGGTCATGAATGTCGCGCCCGATGCCCACCAGTCCGATGATTTTACCGGAAGCATCGCGCCAGGGAATCTTGGTCGTCAACAGCAAGCGTCTCTCGCCGCCCGGAAGGCTTATCATCTCCTCATGGTTGATCAAGGGCGTGCCGTTTTTCAGGACGGGCATTTCGGCGGCGACGAATTGTTCGGCGATTTCCCTGGGGAAAAAATCAAAATCCGTTTTGCCGATGACCTCGGCTTCCGTCCGGCATCCAATATTCTTCAAGTCGCCTGGATTGACCATGACTTTGCGCCCCTGTGTGTCTTTGGCATAGACAGCGTCGGGCAAATTGTCCACGAGGGTCCGCAAGAGATTGCGTTCCTGCTGCAATTTTACCTCCGCCTCCACCAGTTGGGTAATATCGCGGCTGACGCAAATCAAACCGAGGATTTTTCCACCGGTATCGCGCCAAGGGATTTTGTTGGTCAAATGCCAGTGAATCGCACCGTCCGGTTCAATCACTTTTTCCCGCTGATTGAGGATCGGTTGGCCCTTTTTGACGACCAGTTCATCATCCGCTCTGAAAGTCGCCGCCATGCCGGGGGAAAAAAAATCACCCGCAGTTTTGCCGACGATTTCCGACAAGGCATTCACGCCCATTTCCTTCATCTTGGCGGGATTGCACCATACGTAGCGTCCGGCGCAATCTTTGACCAAAACGGGGTCAGGAATGGTGTTCAGCAATTGCTGAAATAGTTCCACCCGGGCTCCAGCCGGCAAAGTCGAACGTTTTTTTGGGCTATTTGAATTTTTCGTCGTTCTCATCGTGACGCCTGTTGGGCGGATTCTGACATTTTACAAAAATCTGGCGGCTTATATGCAGTCGTCAGGGGCGGCTTAGATGCACCTAAACTACTCAAAAAACGGTTCTTACGCAAGGGTTAATTGGTCACTCTTCGACGAACACCGGCATTCCAACCCAAACCAGTTGCAGCAGATATTCCGCGTCCCAATTGGCCAACCGGAAACAGCCGTGCGACTCCGTGCGCCCGACCAACTGAGGGTCCGGTGTGCCGTGGATGCCGTACCCAGTCTTGTCCAGTCCTATCCACGCCACGCCCACGGGATTTTTCGGGCCGGGTGGAAGGATTAACTTGTGTCCCAGCGCCTGCAATTCGGGCGATTCCGGAAACAACTCCGGGTCCACGGTGTAATTCGGATTGGGCGCCACCACCACCACGTGCAATTCCCCCACCGGCCGCTTTTCGACTTTGGCCGCGATGCTGCACGGAAAATGGACCAGCAGATTGCTGTTTTCGTCGAAGGCCTCCAAAAAATTTTCGGATAAATGAATGACGATATATGCCGCCTGTCCGTCCGGCTCCGGATAGGCGACTGCCGGAATTCGCAAAATCGTTCCCGCGGGAATGCTTGTCCAGTTCACATTTGGATTGAGCTTCTGGATCAACAGGGGGTTTGAATGCGAGTTTTCCCCGACTAGTTCCAATTCCGTTTCATAATCGAGCGCCGATTGCTCCGATTTTTCAAGCCAGGTCTTTC
>JASHVW010000405.1 GCA_030044395.1 Verrucomicrobiia bacterium | reverse complement strand
TTCGGCGGAGGCGCCTTGCCGCGTGTGGCGGTGACGGCGGGGAATAGTTCCGCGCGCCGATACAAACTGGCAAGCCATTCCTCGGAGGCGCCGGCGGCGCCGGCATCGGCGGGCAAAGGCCCTGAACTCTGCGGCTTGGCTGGCATTGCGCACAGCTCGCAAGGCAGGCGCACCGTGAACGTGGTGCCCTTGCCTTCGACACTGTTCACATTAACGCTCCCTCCCATCATTTCAGTCAGTTCCTTCACCAGCGCCAAACCGATGCCAACGCCGGCGTATTTTCGGCGGGACGAACTGTCCGCCTGCCAGAAGCGGTCAAAAATAAACGGCAAATTCTTTTCGGCAATGCCAATACCGGTGTCTCTGACAATCAGGACCAACTCGTTCTTTTGCTTTTCAACGTGGAGTCGGACACTCCCGCCCTCTGGCGTGAATTTCAACGCGTTAAAGAGCAGGTTAAGGAGAATTTTTTCGAGCTTGTCGCGGTCGGCCAGGATCGCGGTTAGTTGCGGATCCACATCCGTTTCAACCGTGACGTGCTTGTTCAAAGCGATTTGACGGATGGCGCTGGTGAGGCCTTTGATGAAATCACCAACCACGAGAGGGTCATGTTTGATGTCCATGCGACCGGCTTCCATGCGGATGAGGTCAAGCAAATCATTGATTAACTTCAGGAGTCTCATGCCATTACCATGCATGGTGGCGAGAAGATCGCGCGAACTTTCGTCGAAGGATTTCTCAAATCGTTGCATCAGCGCTTCGAGCGGGCCGAGAAGCAGGGTCAGCGGGGTGCGCATTTCGTGGCTGATATTGGCGAAGAAACGGCTTTTAATTTGGTCGAGTTCGACGAGCTTGCGATTGGTCTCTTCCAGTGTCCCCTTGCTTTTGTCCAATTCATAGCGAAACGCAAATTCGCGGAAACGCAGTTGGTTATAGAAGTAGCTGCCGATGACAACGAAAACGGCGGTTGTGAAAACGAAAAATACATTGTTAGAAACAATCGCTTTGGGACTAAGCTGCCCATAAATATCTTCGGTGCCACCGGATCCGTGCAAGAAAACGGCGGCAAGATATAGCCCCAAGACCTCACAGGAGACGAGCATAGTATCCACGAAGGTCCAGCGAAGGATGATTGCGGCACCGAGCAAAATCAGGTTAAAACCTGCGTAGTAAGGAGAACTGGGGCTGGTTTTGTAAATCATAACGGCCAGGAAAAATGTCGGCAGTGCCGGCAATATTAGCCCCAGCAACCGGTGAATTCGCATCCCAAAGGACGTTTTAATCAGCCACCAAATGAATAGCAACAAAACGACTAAAACCAGGCGGAGTTTGAAAAATTCCCAGGAATGGTTCGGGTAAACCATAATGTCAAGGCTGCTTCCCGCCAAGCTAAATACCCCGGCCAAAACGCAGGCGACGCGGAAATTTCGGATCCGCACGGCGCTCTCAGCGTTGGCAAACGCGCGGCTAATTTCGTTGATATTTTGAGGGGTTTCAGGCATTGTCCGGTTTTCGAATCTCTGCGAAAATATTGACGCCGATTTCTTCGACAAAAATCCGTACTTGTTCGTCAGGGACGTCCGGCAGGATTTCACTCATTTGGGCGGCATCGCGGTATATCAAATTCCAGTCCACCATGTATTCCATCCAGCTGCGGGAGGGATTGTTGACGTGAACGTTGGAAACCAAAACCATCCCGCCGGGGGCGACCAGATCACAAAAGATGGTGACGAGCATTGCACAAACCGGATCGGGCAAATAATCAAAAAGCCCCGTGCAATAAACCAGGTCATAAGAGCCGCGCGGAAAACCGGAATGGTCCTTGATTAATTGGGAAACGGATTTTTTAATGGTGCGGACCATGCAATCGCTATCGAATTTGCGGCAAACTTGCGCGAGCGTCCGCTGGGTGTATTCAATGGTTTCGTCATTGAAATCCAGCAGCGTAAATTCAACATTGTCGGAGAGGGGCGATTGGGCTAAAAAGCGCTGAATTTCCAAAGCCGGGCCGCAGCCGAAATCGAAAATTTTTGCTGGCATGCCTTTCATGGCAGTGCGGAAGACTTCGCAATGAAGCCGCTCGGTCAACGAATTAATCCGGTTGCGATGCGCGACTACTGGCGGGGTATTCAGAAAAAAGGTATTCAGTACCTTGGCGAAGAGAGAATCGCCCTCAAAAGGGTCGCGCGCCATCATGTTCACCATCTCATAATCGCCCGCGTAGCCGAGCGGCTTTTCATAGGTCCGGCGCATGAACGGCGCGCATAAGACAGAGGGATGCAGCATTCGCTTGGCGTATTGGATCGAGGCCGCCCGTGATTCCTTTTCAGTGCGCGCGGCTAATCTTTCGAATCGTTCAAACAAGGAAGCCAGGCTGGCCATTACTGGTCCCGCCAGCGATTCCAGGATTTTTCGCTCCGAGCTGGCCCGGTCATAAGGTTGCGCCTGAAGTTTCAATTCGGTTTGTTCCATCCACATCCGGAGATCGTCCAGAAACGTCTGCATATCCGCCACGGCCACTTTGAATTCGGGTGAGACCTTGTAATTTCTCTGCCAGTCGCTGAGAAAATTTTTGAATTCCTTGGCAATTTCGCCGTCTTGTTGCGCCAACAAAATCAGATTTAAATCCTTCCAGTCAATAACATCCAGGAACGCCTCGCAGATGATTTTTGTGCCGGCTTCGAGCACCTTGGAAATGACCGCGCGACCGGAATAGACGGTCCGTGATTGCATAACGATGGCGAAGTCGCTCAATGCTTCGGAAAACCGCGGCACGCCCGCGGGACTGTAAAGCTCAAAGACTGCCAAGTGACGCGTAACCCGGGATAGCGCGCCGCGCAGTTTGACACCTTCCGCCGTTTGAAACGTCACATAACTGCCCGCATTTGTGGAAGCAGGCCCGTCCGGCGGCGTGGGCTTTTGGCCCATCCTGCCCAACCCATTGCCGTTGCCTTTTAAAGTCTGATTCATTGCTGACTAATAATGGAACATTTTCCGCGCCAAAACAACGGGATTGTTGTTCGGCTTGAGGTTTGCTGCCCGTTCTCGCGAAGAAATTTCAATTATGGCTGGCATTCACAATGCTTTGTTTGTATTTGAAAAGCCGGAGAAGCCGCTGTCAGGCATAATTCTATAGGTGTTTGTCAGGACTATGGACATTAGTGTCCCGAATAAAGGCGTCGTTTTACGACGATGAAATTGCAGAAAATATAGAAGGATTAAAACTGTTTATGAAAAAGAATAAATATAAGTTGCACGCAACTTCCGTGGGGGCCGGAAATTTCGCCGTTTTAGCGGCGTTCATTTTGTCGGCGGAGTCTGAGTCTGTTTGGGCCAATGCCTTTCGGCTGCCGAACCAGGACCCCGAGGCCATCGCGCGGGGCGACGCCTTCACTGCGACTGCGGATGATCCCGCCGCCGTTTACTACAATCCCGCCGGCATTACCCAGTTGCCGGGACAACAGGTGAGCGCTGGACTGTATGTCATTTCGGCGGATACAAAATTTTCCGCTCCAGGTGAGAGTGCCGGCACGGCTACCACACCACAGGAAGTCCCCCAACTTTATTACGTTAATACGTTCACCAACGTTCCGCTTTCGGTCGGTTTTGGCGTTTATGCTCCCTATGGTTTGTCGTTGAACTGGGGCGCTAACCCTCCCTTTAGCACCGCCGGTGAAAACGGAAGTCTTTTATATGCCTGCTTTAACCCGGTGCTTGCATGGAAGATCTCCAAAACGTTGTCGGTGGCGATGGGGCCGGATTTCAATTATTCCCAGGTGACTTTCAACGAGGGGCTGTTGGGCACGGGATATGTATTTAAATACAAAGGCGACGGTTGGGATTTTGGTTATAACGCCGGCCTCTTGTGGCAACCCGATCCAAAGTGGTCGTTCGGCATTAATTACCGCTCAAGCACGAGAGTCAAATATGAAGGCACCGCTTCGCAAGATTCTCCGTTTAGTCCTATTTCCTCCACATCCAGCAGTATTGCCATCCCTTTTCCAGAATACATCACCGGCGGCATTTCCTTTCGCCCCACTCCCAATTGGAATTTCGAATTTGACCTGGACTGGACAAAATGGAACGAGGACAAACAAGTCACATTTGACAACTCGCCGTTTGGAACCCAGACATTGAAGTTGAATTTCAACAACAGCTTTATCTATGAATTCGGTCTCACGCGAGAGCTCTGGGACGGCTATTTTGCCAGCGTTGGGTATATGTACAGTCAGAATTCCAGCCCGTCGGCCAATTTCAATCCAGTAATTCCCGATGCCAATTTGAACCTCGGCGGTGTGGGCCTCGGCCATCATGGCCAACGATGGGATTGGATGGCCGCCTTTCAATTTGCCTACGGTGGACGCACGGTCTCGGGCGATTCAGCCAATCCCTCGGCTGATGGAACTTATCGCACCTTCAACAAAGCCGTTAACATCTCGGGGACGTATAAATTTTAAGGCGGTACGGCTGCGGGAGCATGATGGGTGCCAGGTTGGGCCAGGGCCGCTTCGATGGCTTTGACCCATTCCCGAATCCATTTCCAGCAGACTTCCGCATCAGTCGTCAATTCCGGATGCGCTTGGGTCAGCAGGGTCAGCCGGTCTTGAAACGTCATACAGCCGGCGCCGAACAACGACCACCGCAGGACCGGAGGCGATACCAGCCAGTCGCCCGCGCAATCCGGCGATGTGATGCTTTTTTCGGCGTCCCAGACGCCGAGGTTCGAAAAAGCGCCGAGATGCGGCGGCGACGGTACAAATTTTTGTTCGATCAAAAATTTTTTCAGCCATTGCGGAAGGGATTTTCCCAAATCGAAGGCGAACCAGTTCGTGCAATGGTCACCGCGGTCCATCGCGGCCAAAATCTTTTGGTGAATTTCCCGCTCCGAATCTGTCGGCTTCACGGTCACGGTGAGATAGCTCGTTTGATTCGCCAGTTCGTGCGCCGACGTCACCCGGCCGCGCATGTTTACCGGAATCATCCACGGAATTTCGGCCGCGTCGCCATTCTCCAGGTACGGTCGGAGAATCTTCGTCAATTGCTCCAGCAAAAAGGAATTGACCGTCACGCCCAGCGCGCCGGAATATCTGCGGATTTGCGCCGTTTTTTTCCCGGTGAACACATGCCAGGCCGCCGCCGGCGCCGGTTGCGGTGGGTTCCCAACGGTTCCCGCCGGCCCAAGATGTTTCCATCTCAATTTCCGCCGCGGCTGCAATTGCATTTTCAGCAGAGGAAAAATTGAGCGCCACGAGGGATGGGCTGGATGTTTCGCGTCCGGCAATTCAACGTGGCCGCCGCGCTCGGCGAACATCATTTTGATTGCACCCACCCCGTCATAATCCGAATGCCGAACGTAAATCCAATCTGGCTCCGATTTTCCCGGCGGAATTCTCGCGAATCTCATGCCAATGAAGTCGCCCGTTGCTTCCACGGCCAGATACCACGGCTTGATGGGATCGCGGTGTGTTTTCGCCATAAAAATCACGCGGACACGTTTGCCGGAATGATTTTTTCAAGTGCGTTGTAACCCCAGCGCAGCATCCGCTCCGTTGCTTCCCATCCAATGCACGAATCCGTGATCGAAACGCCGTAACGCAAATCCTTCGCATCTTTCGGAATCGGCTGGTTGCCTTCGTGCAAATGGCTCTCGACCATCAGCCCAATGAGCGAGCGCGTGCCTTCGACCCGCTGCTCAATCACACTGTGCCAGACGTCTTCCTGGCGCTTATGCTGTTTTTCCGAATTGGCATGGCTGCAATCCACCATTAGCACCGCAGGCAAATTTTCGGAGATCAACTGTTGCTCGGCTGCGCGGATGCTGTCGGCGTCATAGTTCGTTTTGGCCCGCCCGCCGCGGAGAACGACGTGGACGTGAGGGTTGCCGGTGGTGCGCACAATGGCCGTGGCGCCGTCTTCGTTGATGCCCAGAAAACTGTGTGAATGCCGCGTGGCGCCCATGGCGTCAATCGCCACCTGCAAACTGCCGTCAGTGGAATTCTTGAGGCCGACGGGCATGGAAAGACCACTCGCCATTTCGCGATGGGTTTGGGATTCGGTGGTGCGCGCGCCGATGGCGGCCCAGGAAATTAAATCGGCGATGTATTGCGGCACAATCGGGTCGAGGAATTCCGTGGCGGCGGGAAGACCCATGCCAACGATTTCCAACAACAATTGCCGCGCGATTTTCAGGCCCGTTTCGATGTCCTGCGAGCCGTCCAAATGCGGGTCGTTGATGAGGCCCTTCCAGCCGATGGTCGTACGCGGTTTCTCAAAGTAGACGCGCATGATAATTTCCATGCGGTCGGTGAACTGTTTGCGGAGGGTGTTTAGTTTTTCAGCGTATTCAAGCGCGGATTTCCAGTCATGGATGGAGCAGGGACCGATGACGACGAGGAGGCGTGGGTCCTCCTGCCGCAAAATGCGGATCACGCGCTCGCGGCTGCGGGCGACAGTGGCGGCCATGGCCTCGCTCGACGGCGCCTCATTTTTCAGTTCACGCGGCGAGAGCAGCCGGACAATTTCTCTGACATGCAAATCCTGCGTCCGATACATGGAACACAGTATAGCGCATTTTCAAATCGCGAAAAGGGGAA
>JASHVW010000005.1 GCA_030044395.1 Verrucomicrobiia bacterium | reverse complement strand
CCGGCGGGCCTCACGATTCAGCGATTCAGCCTTTCCGAGGGAGAGAAACTCACGTTGAGCGGCATCTGCACGCCGGACCAAATCAGCCTGATTTCCGACCCGGGAAAATTTTATGACGCGGTCCGCAAGGGGAAAATGGGCGGGCAGGACATGTTCGAGCCTGAGGCGGTTGAACCGCTGATTTGGAACGAATCGGGCAACGCGGTGTCCTGGCGTTTCACGCTGCAGCTCCAACACGCGAAGGAGGCGATGCAATGAAGAAATTCTTCGCACAACTGCGTCCTGTGGAACGCCGGCTCGCGGTCGGCGTCGTGGTGATTTTTATCCTGGTATTGAACTGGTGGTATATCTGGCCGCATTTTTCCGACTGGGGAAATTTGCGTCACGCGATGGATGATGCCCAACAGAAACTGGCGTTATATCAGAAAACCATTGGCGATACGGGGAAATACGAGGAGTGGGTGAAAGGATTCGAAAACCAGGGTGAATTTGTGCCGGTGTCAGACCAGGCGATCAATTTTCTGCGGACCATTCAATCGCAGGCCTCGTCCAGCGGCGTTGGGATCAACCGGATGGGGAATCCGATCACGCATACGAATGAATTTTTTGTCGAACAAACGCAAACGATTGACGTGACGGGCAACGACAAGCAGCTTGTGGATTTTCTCTACAAGCTCGGTTCGAGCGCTTCGATGATTCGCGTGCTTGATTTGGAAATGCAGCCGGACTCGACCCGGATGCGGCTCAACGCGAATGTCCAGCTTGTTGCCAGTTACCAGAAAAACCCGAACGCACCCGTTGCCGCGCCGTCCAAACGCAAATTGCCGGCCGTCACGAAGCCCAATCCACAAGCGCTGTCCGCTTTGAAAAACGGAACCCAACCGATGCGCACCCCGCAACCCAAATCGCCATGAAAACCACCACGCTCGCCCTTGTATTTTTATTGTCAGGCCTTGCCGCCTGGGCGCAATTTCCGCCGCAGCGCCGACCGGGCTTCCCGGCATTTCCCGCGCCGCCGTCGTTGTCGCGAAACCCGGCAAATCCGGGCGCGAACCCGGCGGCGAATCCGGGGTTTCCAGCGGCGAATCCGGCTGCAAAT
This sequence comes from Verrucomicrobiia bacterium, assembly GCA_030044395.1. Lineage (GTDB taxonomy): Bacteria > Verrucomicrobiota > Verrucomicrobiia > Limisphaerales > UBA11358 > UBA11358. Next base: position 8,064 of record JASHVW010000005.1, on the reverse strand, counting down.
CCGGCGATGAATCGCGCCGGGAATTTATCCACGGCGCCCAACGGTGGCAATGGCGGCGAAGCAGCGGGCTACCAATACGATTGGCCGGCGGTGGACATCAATCAGGTGCTGGACGTTTATGCGGACCTGGTCGGACGCACGCTGCTGCGCCCGTCCAATCTGCCCGGCGGAACGATTACGTTGAAAATGGAGACGCCGCTGACCAAGGAGGAAACGATTGAAGCGTTGCAGGCACTGTTGTCGCTTAACGGCATTTCGGTGATCAACATCGGCGACAAATTTGCGGAAGTCCTGCCCTCGGACCAGGCGGGAGGCGCCGGAGCGGAAATCAATACGAACGGCAACCCTGCCGAACTGCCGGACCTGGGTTCCTATGTGACTCGGATCATTCAGTTGAATTACGTGAAGCCCAGCCTGATGGTTCCCATCCTACAGCCACTGGCCAAGCTCAATTCCATCATCCCCATTGACAGCAACGGCATCCTTGTCATCCGCGACTATGCCGAAAACGTCAAACGCATGCTGGAAATGATCAAAATGATAGACGTGAACGTGCCGATGGACTACATCTCCGAGGTCATTCCCATCAGATATGCGCAGGCATCGGACATTGCGAGCGCGCTGAACTCCTTGGGCGGCCAGGGAACTTCGACGGTACAATTTGGCAGCTCCTCGGCACCGTCGTCCGTCAACGGCATGGGAAGCCGGGGGGGCATGGGCGGGGGCATGGGCACGAGCACCGGCGTCGGGATGACGACACCGTACAGTAACAATAATCAAATCGGAACGCAGGCAACAGCCACGCCCAACGGCACGCCGACAACGGGAACCACCTTTCAACAGCGTTTGATGAACATTATCAATCGCGCCAGCACGCCAAGCGCCGCCAGCGGGGCCAACGGGCAGCAGGGCATCCAGGTTTTTGGCATGGCAAAAATCATCGCCGACGAGCGAAGCAATTCTTTGCTCGTATTTGCCACCCGGGAGGACATGGCGAGCATCAAGGCGGTCATTGCCAAATTGGATGTACTGCTCTCACAGGTGTTGATTGAATCGGTCATCATAGATTATTCACTGGGGCCAAACACGCTGACCTTCGGGGTTTCTGCCGGGCAAAATCCACAAACCTATTCGCCGAGCCAGGGAATTATAGGCGGCGGGGGCGTGAATAACGGCCCGTCATTCGTGAGTACGGCCGGCCAACTCCTCAACAGCACCAATTCGACGGCCTCCTCGTTTCTCAGCAGCATCGCCTCCGGCGGCGGCTTAAGTTATTTCGGAGACATCGGACCGCACTGGGATCTCGCCCTGCAGGCCGCCCAATCCGACAGCCATGCAACGATCGTGCAGCGCCCCAGCGTCATGACGTCACAGGCCAAGCCGGCGCAATTTTTCGTCGGCGATACAGTGCCGTACATCACCGGCACGTCCTATGGCGGCTATTATGGCGATCAATCTTCTTACTCGCAATTGGCCGTCGGGGTGGAATTGGATGTGACGCCCTTTATCAACCCCCAGGGCCTCGTGGTCATGGACATCAACGAGCAACTCAACGCCCTCAACGGGTATACCACCATCACGGGCGTCGGGAATATCCCCAATACCATCCAACGCACCCTCTCTTCCGAAGTGGCGGTGCAGGACCGGGACACCATCATGCTGGGCGGGTTCATCGAGAACGACAAATCCACCGCCCGTTCGGGCATTCCGCTGCTGATGGACATTCCGATCTTGGGAGAATTGTTCGCCAGCCGCAGCAATTCCAAGCAGCGCGAGGAGCTCATCGTCATGATGCGGCCGACGGTTCTGAAGACACCTGAACTCGCCGCCGCCGAAACAGCCAGGGAACAGGAGGAACTGCCGGGGGTTGCCCAAGCCGAGGCGGAAGACGCCGTGGACCAGAGAAAGTCACTTGAAGCCGAGCACCGCCGGGAAATGCAGGCCGAACAAAACAACGGCACTGGATTCGCGCCCCTGACACCGACGAACACTGAATCGTTGGAAACCAACAAGCCGGCGCCATAGCCCAAACAAAACTTGAAACCCGCTTCGGTTTGCCGACAATGACGTCGAAGCATGAAACCGAATGATTTCGCGGACGCCCGGGTGCTGGTGACAGGTGGGGCGGGCTTTATTGGCAGCGGCCTTGTGTGGGCGCTGAACCGCCGCGGTTGCGATGACATCGTGGTGTGCGACATTCTCGGAACCAACGAGAAATGGCGGAACCTGCCGCCATTGCGTTTCAAGGATTACGTCGAGGCCGAAGCGCTGCTGCCTAGATTGCAGAACGGCGCGCTTGGGGAATTTGACGCGGTGCTGCACCTGGGAGCGTGTTCCTCCACCACCGAACGCGATGCCAGTTATCTGATCCGCAACAATTACGAATTCACCAAGGATTTATGCGCCTGGTCGCTGGCCAACAAAGCGCGGTTTGTTTACGCGTCGTCAGCCGCCACCTACGGGGACGGCTCGGCGGGAATGGAGGATGACGAATCGCAACTGGAAGAATTGCGTCCGCTGAACATGTATGGCTGCTCCAAGCACCTCTTCGACTTATACGCGCAGCGCGGCGGGTTTTTGAATCGAATTGTCGGCGTGAAGTACTTCAACGTTTTTGGCCCAAACGAGGACCACAAGGGCGACATGCGCTCGCTGGTTCACAAAAGTTTTGCCCAGGCGCAAAATGAAGGGTTGATCCGGCTGTTCAAAAGTTACCGTCCGGAGTTCCGTGACGGGGAACAGAAACGCGATTTTCTTTACGTCAAGGACGCCGCGGCGATGACCCTGCATCTGGCGGCGTCCAGGAGAGCGGGCGGGATTTTCAACATTGGTTCCGGCGAAGCGCGGACGTGGATTGAACTGGCCAACGCCGTTTTTGCGGCGCTGGGGAAGGAACCGAAGATAGAATTCATCGAAATGCCCGAGGCCATTCGCGACAAATATCAATACTTCACCCAGGCCAACATTTCCAAATTGCGGGCCGCGGGTTACGGGGAGAAAATTACGCCTTTGGAGGATGCCGTGGCCGATTATGTGCGGAATTACCTGGCGCCGGATCAACGATTGGAGCCGGGGCGGAATAATATCAGCTCTCGAAAAGCCGCCGGGGCCAGATCGCGCTGAAGACGAGACCGACGATGATACCGATGGAGACCTCGGCGAAGCGGTGAATTCCTGCCATCCACGGCGGCTCCGCCCTCACGATCAGCATGACGATCGCCACAGTCATTCCTGCAAAACGATAAGCGCTCTGGTCGAGACGAAGCAGAGCGCAAATCAGCCCGAGCACGAAGATGGCAATACCGAATGTGACAACGTCGGGGCTAAACCAGCCCGCCATCAACGCTCCGGCCACGGCGCCCAAGGCGGTTCCAATCAGGCGCGGCTTGGAAACGTTCCATGCAGCGCCGAGGCTTGACTGGACGACGATGAGCGTGATGATTGGCGCCCAGTAGGCCTCGGGCAGCCGGCATAGGCGGGCGACGGCATAGGCCGCCGCCGCCGCGAAACCCGTCCGGGCGGAGTCTGCCAGCCACCTGCTTTTCGCCGCACGTAAGAACAGACCTCTTGCCCGCTGGAAGAAATGAACATTCATTCGGGTGTTGTATCGTATTGCTGTAAGCTTGATCTTTTCCATTGTCCTGGTCTTCGTGTCCAATCAGTCCGCGTCACAGTTTCTCCCCACCGCCTTGATTTGCCAATGCGATCTTTATCGGAGCGATGCCTTGTCCTAAAATTTCACCGTATCGTGACTTGCCGGTCACCCTGATTTATTGCAATCATTGTAGAATGAAACGATGTACTTTCGTCCGGTTTGCGGTGGTCATATCCGTGTTTGCCTCTGTTTTCGGGACAATCCGAATTTTTGCGGACGATTTCGATGCCACGACCGGGACCGTGGGCGTCATGACGAACGGCCTCGCGACTCCGGTCAACCAACTTGTGACCCCCACGGGGATACAAGTGGCGCTTCGCGGTGTCCGGCCAACGGCGCTGGCCTTGAGTCCGGACGGGAAGATTCTGGTCACCGCCGGGCTGACGCATGAACTCCTTGCCGTGGATCCAAGAACCGGGAATATTTTGCAACACGTTCCCTTCCCGCCGGACGAGGCGCAACCGGAAAAGCCGATCGCTGGAGTCATCCTAAATCCCGACGAAGATGCCCAAATCAGTTTCACCGGCCTGGCCTTTTCGCCCGACGGCACACGGATTTATCTTTCCAACGTCAACGGCGACATCAAAGCCTTTGCGGTTGCCGCGGATGACACCATCTCTCCGCTTTTTTCGATGGGTTTGCCCCAATTGAAGGCCTTTGATCGCACAAACGAAATTCCCGCCGGCATTGCGGTATCACCGGATGGAAGAAAAATTTATGTCGCCGGAAACCTGTCAAATCGCGTGTTCGAACTGGACGCGGCCACGGGCGAAATATTGAGGACGTGGGACGCGGGAGTCGCGCCGTTTGACGTGACGTTGTGCAAGAACAAAATTTACGTGAGTAATTGGGGTGGACGGCGGCCCGATGCAGACAGTTTGACCGGCCCGGCCGGCGAAGGGACGCTCGTCCGCGTGGACGACCGCAGCATCGCCAACGAAGGCTCGGTTTCGGTGATTGATTTGGACGACACCCATCAGAGCGAGATCATTACCGGTCAGCGGTCCTCCGCCATGGCGCTTTCTCCGAATAAAAAATTTCTGGTGGTGGCGAACAGCGGAAGCGACACGTTGAGTGTGATTGACACCCGCGCGGACAAAATTGTGGAGACGATTTGCGCGCGGCAAAATCCAGCGGATTTGTTCGGCGCGCAGCCCAACGCGCTGGCGTTTGATAAATCGGGCAAAGAGTTATTTGTCTGCAATGGCACGCAAAACGCGGTGGCGGTCTTTCGGTTCCACCCCGATGACTCGCAATTGCTCGGGCTGATTCCCGTCGGCTGGTTCCCGGATGCCATTGCCTATGACGCCGTCAGGAAACAGCTTTGCGTCGCCAACATCAAAAGCATCGCCGGGCGAACGGAGCGCGCGCGGCAGGGCGCGCATGGATTTGGATTTAACACCAAACAGTACACCGGGTCGCTGTCGCTTGCGCCGGTGCCGTCGAAAAGGCAATTGCCGCAACTGACGCAAATTGCGCGGGATGATATGCGGTATCCGCTGTTGGAGCGGGCGCTGTTGCCGCCTCGGGCCGGCCAGCCTGCCGTGCCCGTGCCCGAGCGCATTGGTGAGCCAAGCGTTTTTTCGCACGTCATTTACATCATCAAGGAAAATCGCACCTACGACCAGGTGCTCGGCGACGTGAGCGAAGGCAACGGAGACCCGGCCCTTTGCACGTTTGGCGAGCGCGTGACGCCCAATGAACACAAACTCGTCGGCGATTTTTGCCTGCTCGACAACACGTATTGTTGCAGCATCTTGAGCGCGGACGGCCATCAATGGGCAGATACGGGCATCGCCCTGGATTACGTCGAGCGCGAGTTTGCCGGCTGGCCGCGCAGCTACCCCGCAGGCGGGGCCGGCATCGCCGGCAAGGATGCGCTGGCCTATTCGCCAGCCGGGTTCATCTGGAACGACGCTCTCGCACATGGGAGAACCGTCGCGGATTTCGGCGAGTTTTCGACCGCACACGTATCATGGAAAAATTCCGGCAGCACGCGAGTCCGGTTTCTGGACGCCTACCGCGATTTCATCCACGGCTCCGATGCCATCGCTTATTCCAGCGAACCGGACATTGAAGCGATGCGGTCTTTTGTCGTTACCAACACGATTGGATGGGATTTGTCCGTGCCGGATGTATGGCGCGCCGCGCAATTCATCAAGCATTTGAAACACTTTGAAGTGGCGGACGACCTTCCGAACCTGATGATCATTTGGCTGCCCAACGATCATACGAGCGGGACCAGCCCCGGCTCGCCGACGCCCGAAGCGCAGGTGGCGGACAACGATTTGGCAGTCGGCCAGGTGGTGGACGCGGTGAGCCATTCCAAATTTTGGACCAACACGTGCATCTTCGCCGTCGAAGACGACCCGCAAAACGGGTGGGACCACGTGAGCGGATATCGCACGACAGCCTATGTGGCCAGCCCTTACACCAAACGAGGCGCGGTGGTGGACACGCAATACAACCAGACGAGCCTGCTGCGGACGATGGAATTGATGCTCGGCCTGCCGCCGATGAACCAGATGGACGCCACCGCCACGCCGATGTTTGATTGTTTCACCAACACGCCGGACTTCACCGCCTTTGATGCGGTGACCAACCAGGTGCCGTTGGATCAAATGAATCGGCGGCCGGACGATATTTCGGACGCGCAATTGCGCAAGGACGCCGTCGTTTCTTCGCGATTGCCGTTGGACAAGGAAGACCAATGCCCGGAGGATTTGTTCAACCATATTCTTTGGCGGGCCGTCAAAGGTCCGCAAACCCCCTATCCGGATTGGGCTGTAAAGGTGGTGGGCGATGATGACTGAAAAGGAAATGAGCGCCGGCGATGAAACCGTAGGCTTCCGCCCAACGGAGTCACAAGCCCCGGCATGGCCGACAGAAAGACAGGCCTCGCGAATCGTCTTGTTCCGTTAATGCAGGACTACTGCGTCCAAAGCTCGGGATGAGGTTGGTGATCGTAGTTCCACATTGAGGCAGTCTTTGAAGGATTGAATAAAAATGATGGATTCATCGCCGACACATGCCCGTCGCAAAAAACCACGTTGTAATTTTTGCCGTGCCGCGCGGCGTAGATAAGTAACCACGCGTTGAGACTACACCCCCACGCGTCGTCGCCTCCGTCCTCGGCGGCGCCCAGTCTAACATTGCCCGTGAGTGGGCCTACCACCATTGAGGAGTCACCCATTGCCAACATGTCACTTGGAACACGGATTTGAGATTCGGAAGTCGGCGATACATAAGTTTTCGGTGAATTCTTCCAATACATTACCGGACCCAACCCAAGCCATTCATTTATGCGGTCATCAATTCGTGCTCCTTCCAGGTTATAGCCGTAGCTTCCCTGGCGATCAATTATTCCGGCAAGATAGGGTCCGGAAACTTTTCCTGTGTAGCCCGGACATTGAAGTGCGGTGTTCGTCCAATTCAAAGGGTAATAGGGAAAGAGCTTGGTGGACCAATAAGCCAGGCCCACGGCCCGGCCACCCTTGCCGACAGCATCGCCATAGGAAGGGCCGGCGGGACCGGGGTAAAAGGGATACTCGCTTCGGTTGTCATGCATGTAAATTTGCAAAGCGATGCCCATTTGAAGCAGATGGTTTTTGCAGCCAACTGTTTTGGCATAGCCCTTCGCTCTGGCGAGAGCCGGAAACAGCAAGGCGGCTAAAATGCCGATGATCGCCATAACCACCAACAATTCAATTAACGTGAACCCGCTTTCTTTATGGCGGTTTGATTTCACATTGGCTTAGACAGTTCCACACGACGCACGTCACGCGCCAATCAGAGCACCGGAGGCAGCGTGGTTGCCAATTTATGCTGCTTCGCAGAGAGTTAGAGTTATCGCCCACCGGTTTGCGCGAGCAATCAAAGACACAGAATGGCGCAATGCTTAACGTGATACTGAGGCGGTTAACTCGGGAAAAGTCCAGACCAGCGGAAGCGTCGTCAGAAGTGAAATCACCGTTAAAATCGAGCATTCACGATGGGAATGTTTGTTCCGGGCGGCAAGATGCCCCGAAAGCGTTCGGGGCAGGCACGGATGCCTGCCGCCACAATTTTTGTCAAAACTCAATTGGTTCGTTCAACTTTCCACATTGCGAACAGCGGGAGCGGTCCACGTCCGGGTCATCGGTATAAACGTAGCCGCAGTTTTTGCAGCGGAAGATGCGGTCCTGGGTGTGGGATGGGCCGAAGCGGCGGCGGCGCAGTTCGGACAAGGCCCAAAGCGCCAGCAACCCACTGAGAGTCAGCATCACATAAATCGCAATAAGCGATGGAGTGTTCACAGGGAAGCAGGCGCCGAATTCGTGGACGGCATGGGAACGGTCCGCCAGTTGAAAATCAGTTCACCCAGGGTGGAATGCGGGGCGGGCGCGAAATGCAACCCGCGGGCGATATCG
>JASHVW010000044.1 GCA_030044395.1 Verrucomicrobiia bacterium | reverse complement strand
AAGCGGAGAGACGTTGCTTCCGAGAGCGCCTTGGCGGCCTTTTGGTTAAACGGATTGGCCGTTGCCACGAGCACGGCCTTGCTCATGCGGTCAAAGGGCGCCACGCACCAACGCCGGCAAACGTCCGCCGGAAAACCGCGCAACAATTCCATGTCCACGTCATAACGCTCCAGCGGCAAAAATCCGGTGCGTGATTTGTCCGTGAGCAGACGGAGCGATTTCTCGATGGGAAGAATTTGTTTTTCATGAAGCAACTGAATAAAGGGCTCCGCGGCTTCCTGGGGCGGGCGGGTCAAATCGGCCGGACGCCAGCACAGCTCGAAATCGCCGGCGCTGATGAGTTTACTATCTACAAAAAGTTTGCGCATGGTCTTCTGGCCATCATCCATTTCCCCGTCGGCGGGAGCGGCGGCCGCCTTTCTCCTGAATTTCGTACCGGTTCCGGGCAAGGGCGCCAGGGCGGCCGGCTCGGCGGCGGAGGACGCGGCATTATTGGCCGTATCCTCGATGCGCTTGAGCGCCGTCTGCACTTCATCGTCATTGGGGCGGCGCTGCAATACGGTTTCGTACTCCAGAATAGCCGACGACAATTGGCCCATTTGGGTGTAAGCTTCGGCGATGCGTTTGGAGGTGCGAATGACGTCGTCCTCGCGTCCAAGCTTGGTGTATGCTTCCTTGAGAATTTCGAGCGACTGGCAGTCCGTGGGTTGTGACTGGACAATGACCTCGAACATCTCAATTGTTTGCAGCAATTGAGATTCCTCAGCCGGATTCATCGTGGCGCTGGGCATGCTAAATCTGTCTGCCTGTGGCAGCAATTTCCCCGCCACAATAGAGCGTTTCCCCATTGAAGGCAATGGTAGAAATGAGTTGTGAAAGAGGGTTTTAGAGGCCAAACTGCGAGAATGGAACCGGGGCGTTGTGCGGGAGTGCCTCATTATTATGCAAAAGATTGATTTAAACAACTTCAAGGTGGCGACGAGTGAAACGGCCCGCGATATTAACAGCCAGATCATTCTCAATCTGGTGCGCGAGCGGCAGCCGATTTCCCGGGCCGATTTGATGCGCCATTCGGGATTGCAGCGGAGTTCGGTTTCGGTGATCACGGAGCAGTTGATCGGCGAAGGGTGGTTGCGCGAGGGTGCCATCGGCAAATTGCCCCGGGGCCGCCGGCCAACCTTTCTGCATCTTAACGATGATCGGGCGGGGATTTTTGGAATCAACATACAACCAGTCGTCACCGAAGTGGCGCTGGCGAATTTAAGCGGACGGCTACTGGCTCAAGAGTCGATGCTTACGCCCCCGAATTCGGCCGCGTTGGTGGAGGAGGTCGGCAAATGGATCAGGGGCTGGATGGCAAAGTATCCACAAATGACCTACCAGGAAATTGGGGTGAGTTTGCCGGGACGGATAGATTTATCGTCGCAGAAACTAATTTTTGCGCCGAACCTGGGCTGGCATGCGACGGATTTGAAGAGGCAAGTCGAGAAAGCAACCGGGCTATCTGTGAGCATGGAAAATGCGGCCAACGCCTGTGCGCTTTCGGAATTTTGGTTTGGCAAACACGTTCTCAACGCGCGCAATCTGGTGGTAGTAACCGTTTCCGAAGGTATCGGCGTAGGAATGATATTGAACGGGCAATTGGTCCGTGGCACCTCGGGTTTGGCGGGCGAATTCGGCCACGTAGCGATCAACGAACAAGGGCCGCGATGCAGTTGCGGCAATTACGGGTGTTGGGAGGTTTATGCGTCCAATTCCGCCGCCCTTCGCTATTATAACGCCGCCAAGTCTCCAGGTGGCAGGAAGGGCCGGCTAAAGACGTTTGGGGAGCTTTTGCATCTGGTGGAGGAGAACGATAGCCGGGCAACGGAAACGCTGGAGCGGATGGCAAAGTATTTGGGGGTGGGCATGGCCATGCTGGTGGCCGGCTTGACGCCTGACTTGATCACGATTGTCGGCGAGGTGACGCTGTGTTGGAACAAGGTCCATCCCATGATCAATGATGTCATCAGGAGACGCGTGTCCACGCACGCGGCCGTAAAGATCATGCCCAGCGCATCCGAGCCGCCGCCACGATTGCAGGGCAGCATTGCGTTGATTTTGCAAAAATACTTTACCGTGCCGGCAGGTTTGTGAACAGGTTCCGGTAAAAAGGCCGACGATCTGATTGACGCCGTGGCTTTAGCCTGGTGTCCGGGAAGCGCAGTCGAACCGTCAGCTGTTTCAATAGCTTTTCCATGTTGCGACAAACCGTTGAACCGGTTCGATTCTGATCTCAACATCAATTTAAATAATTGATTGTAAACGACTTACGTCAATTTCCGAGCGGTTGAGCTCCGACCTTCGCCTGTAAAATAAAAACGCTCATATTTAAAGGGGTTTTAAGGTTTCGAAGACTAATTGCCAGCGAAATCGCCAGTGGACGGGGTGCTGTGGAAAGAACAAGTCGCATACAAATCCGCAGAGGGGTTGCAACTTACTTTGGAACGCGTCTGGACACGCGTGCAGAAGTTTTCTGCCAGTTCAGCCAAAACAAAATTGGTATTGCGTCCGAAGCAGGAACAGCTGTTGCAGCTATTGCGTGACCATAAAAGCATGACACCGCAAGAAATCTGGGATGCTCTTGGGGTGACAAAACAAGGGGCAATCAAATTGATGCAACCATTGCCAGACGCCAAGCTGGTACGGCGTATCGGCACAAGAAAATCTGGCCGTTACATTTTGACGTAGATTGAGTCCTCATTATTTTTATGGAAAAATGCGGTGAGCACAATTTTGCAGCAAGAAGCGGGTGGTTATGACGTTCCCCTGATAGTAAAGTACAGGCATGAACGATTATGAACGGATTGCGCGCGTTATCCAGTATTTGGATGAACATCACGCTGACCAACCTGATTTAGCCACGCTTGCCCAGCATATTGGGCTGAGTCAACATCACTTCCACCGGTTGTTCTCCTCTTGGGCTGGAATTACACCAAAAGATTTCCTGCAATGTCTCACGATGGCTCATGCAAAAGAATTGTTACAAAATGGGAAGAGTGTTCTGGACTCAGCATTGGAGACAGGCCTTTCCAGTCCGAGCCGCCTACACGACCTGTGCGTCACCTTGGAGGCGGCTTCGCCAGGCGAGATAAAATCTGGTGGAGAAAGATGGACAATTGTTGCCGGATTCAGCGACAGCCCCTTCGGTCGTTGTTTGATGGCTGAAAGCCCGCGCGGCGTCTGCCACATTTCTTTTGTCGAATCCGGCAAAGAAATTGTCTCACTAAATGAATTGAAGTCCCAATGGCCCCGAGCGCAATTGAAACGGAACGATGCTTTTGCCGAAAAATTGTCAGATCAAATCTTCAAACGGCAGGCTGGAAAACAATCCATTCGACTGCGTGCCCTTGTCCAAGGTACGCCGTTTCAAGTAAAGGTATGGCGAGCGTTGTTACAAATTCGATCCGGCACATTGGTAAGTTATGGAGAGTTGGCAAAGTTCATCAAGCAGCCGTCTGCCGCGCGCGGCGTCGGTTCAGCAATTGGGCAAAATGCCATTGCTTATGTCATTCCGTGCCATCGCGTCATACGAGAAACGGGAGTCATGGGCGATTACCGATGGGGTTCTGTCCGTAAACGTGCAATGGTTGCATGGGAAAATTCGCCAACCGCAAGACCAGAGCGTCCCGCTGAAAATTTATGAACCCGCAACGATTACAATTTTTAAACCTCCGAAACCTTCCAGGGCGTTTAACGGCGGAAGAGGCCGCATGGTTTCTAGGCTTTCAGCGGCATGCTATCTCTATTTTAATTTCAGCGGGTTTACTAAAACCTCTTGGTCAACCAGCCTCCAATGCCGAGAAATATTTTGCCACAACTACTCTTTGGGAACTGAAACAGGATACAAACTGGTTGTTTCGAGCATCAAAAGAAATCATGCAGCATTGGAGAATAAAAAATGCCGGAAAGAAAACTTCAAAGTTTAACCAATCGAACAACATTTAAATTTCATGCGCCCACAGCAATTGCAATATTTTAATCTCCGAAGTTTACCTGCCCGTCTAAAAGTCGAAGAAATCGCGTGCCTGCTTGGCTTTTCGCCAGATGCCATATCGATCTTAGTTGCCGATGGTTTGTCATGAGTCAGCGGGCGGTCTTCGTGTTGTGCATGGAGGTGGCGCCGATTCCGCCGGAGCTCTTAGCTTTTCGTCCCAGCATCGTAAATTCGTCTGATTCATTTTGAATTTTACCGGCATGAAGAGGCTGCGTTCCCTCACGCACAAACGCCTTCATGGTGGCACAGACGCGTCCAACTGACGAACCATGCGGACGGATGGTATAGCCTCCCACCGCCGCCGGGATGATGAAGGTTTCGGCATAGTGAACGATGAACGGCTCAAAAGCATTTGCCGGGCTTTCCACCAGCACTTCGCTGCCCTCGACAAGATTGAGGACGTTGACACCGCCGCACGTATCGTGCGGGACAGTTTTTGTGAACCAGTGCCGCCGGGTCTCGATGAACTCGCGTTCGTGCAGGCCAGTGCGTTCTTCGCGCCAGCCATCACCGCTGCCGAGCGGTTCAAAGCAGTTGACCAGATTGCGGCGCGTCCACGCCGTCGTGCGATCCCACTGGATGCTGGCCAGCCCATGCTCCAGGTGAATCGGCCGCGGTTTGCCATCGAGACCCATCCGGTTCCAATCCCACATTTTGAAGGTGAAAATATAGGGCGTGGCGCTGATTTCGAGGACCATGTTGTCCGCGCCGCTGCAATGCACGGTGCCTGCCGGGATCAAGAAGTGGTCGTGCCTTTTTGAAGGAAATTGATTGGCGTATTTTTCCGCCGGGAACAGGGTATTGCCGCCGTGGGCGAGTTGCAAATCCCTCACCATCGTTTCCGAATTCACGCCGTCCTTGAGACCCAGATAGACCTTGGCGCCGGGGCGGGCGTCCAGCACGTAGTAACTCTCGTCTTGAGTATAGTGCATGCCAAAATGCTGTTGAATGTATTCCGTCAGCGGATGCACCTGGAAGGAAAGGTTCCCGCCGCCGATCGTGTCCAGAAAATCGAAGCGAATGGGGAATTCATCTCCGAAACGGGCGTGAACCGCATCACCCAGGAGCGCTTGAGGCTGGTCGAACACGAGGTTCAGGGAGGGAATTTCAATACGCTTGTCACCGAAGCCCAGCAACAAGCTGTTTTCCTCGGGAACACAATCGAAGCACCACCCAAAATTTTCCTTCCTGTCATCCAAACCACAGACTTCCTTCATCCACTGGCCTCCCCACGGCGCGGGATCGAAAAACGGAACCACCCGGAATGGCCGCGTCACCGCGTGGCGCAGTCCGCGTCGAACCGCTTCGCCTTCCGCCAGTTTCGGCGAGCGAGGGTCGTTTGTGTCGAGAACAAAATCCCACTTCGCGATCAGCGGACGTTTCCAGCGGTCGCAGACGCGCCAGTCCACAAAGAAAGCGCGTTTGTATTGCAGATTGGCAGCCAAGGTGCGGTTTTCCACGCCCAGATTGCTGGCTTCATTGCGTCGAAAACGATGTTGTGCTTCCCACCGTGTAAGATCGGCGTAAATGAGAATGTCGGGTTCTGCCAGCAGACTGGCTCCACAGCCGACGACCAGGACCACCCCTTGCTTCACCTGTGCGATGCGTGCGCGCAGTTCCGCCAGTTTATCCTCGTCGAAGAATTGCGGGAGGGTGAGACCGCAAAGGAATCCAAACACAGGGTCATCTCCTCCGAGAAAGGGGGCAACCAGTTCATCAATGGATTCCGGCCCTGACAAGGCATCCCTAGCGTGCAACACCAAGGCGGGTTCCAGTCGCGACTGAATTTCGCGAGCAATGGCCAGTTCATCCACCCCGACATAACATTCCAAAACGGCCACTGTTTTTTTTGTGGCACGCTGGCTGATGGCCCGGCCCAGGCGCGTGGCGATGTCGTCCCAGCCATTGACGCAAGCCGCCTCGCCGCCGGGAACCTGGACGAATGGGAATTTGTCGTAATTGGAATTTCTCACGTGACAAAAGAGATATGATTTGCTTCATCAGGACTTCACCCTGATCAGCGCTGCATCATCTCCCGACATCGAATGAACCCTGGGAGCGGCAGGCTTCGCGGCAGAGTTCAGGCCTGGTTTGCGCCGGAAACCGCCCCAGAACGGCCGGACCTGGGACGGGCAAAATCCGCGCTGCGGACCGTGAATGGAGATAAAACGGGGCACTGATATTCATTTATATGAACAAATATACAATTAGCTTGCATTGACAAAAATGTCAATTAAAAATGACGCTTCATGCGCGCCAATTTCTCAGTATCCGCCCCAAATCGCGTGGACGGATCGCGGTCGGCTGGTGGCCTCCTGTTCTTGAGCGCGGTCGTGGCGGCGCTCGGATCGCTGCTCTTCGGGTTTGATACGGCCGTGATCTCCGGCACTACCGAGGCACTGCGCCATGACTTTGCGCTCAACGACAACCTGCTGGGGTTCACCGTTTCCAGCGCGTTGATCGGAACGATGGCGGGCGCGCTGGCAGCCGGACGGCCGGCTGACTGGTGGGGCCGGCGACCGGTGCTGATATTGCTGGCAGTGTTGTTTCTTATTTCCGCCGGCGGTTGCGCCGGGGCATGGAACTGGTTTGCCCTCCTGTTTTTCCGATTTCTCGGCGGTGTGGCCGTGGGCGCGGCATCGGTCGTTTGCCCGATGTATATCACTGAAATCGCTTCCGCCAAACGCCGGGGTTTGCTGGTTTCCGTAAGCCAGTTGAACATCGTAGTCGGCATTTTGCTGGCTTATTTGTCCAATTATCTGGTCGCCTATTCTGTCGGCGCGGATAATCCGGAACGATGGCGTTGGATGTTTGGAGTAATGGCGGTCCCTTCGCTTGCGTTTCTGATTACGGCCGCAATCATTCCCGAGAGTCCGCGTTGGCTGGTAAAAAAACACCGTCTGGATGAGTCCAGAGCTGTCTTGATCCGCTTCGGCCACGACAATCCAGAAAAGGAAAATCGGGAGATTCAGGAGTCGCTCTCCTCTGAAATCGCCGTCGTGAGCGATCGGCTCTTTCAACGCAAGTATTTGAAACCGCTGTTGCTGGTTTGCATGGTGGCGGTGTTTAACCAGCTCGATGGCATCAATGCAGTGATCTACTACACGGCGGATATTTTCCGTATGGCAGGGGCGAACAATGCCAGCGCGTTGATGCAATCGGTGATTGTCGGATTGACGAACCTGGCGCTGACGTTGGTGGGCATGGCGCTCATTGATCGTGTTGGCCGCAAGGCGTTATTGCTGGTGGGATCGGTGACGTTTGTAGTCTCACACGTTTTGGCGGCCTGGGCATTTGCCACGCACGCACAGGGCTGGATCGTGATCGTTGCCATGATGGGAGTGGTTGGCTCCCATGCTTACTCGCAGGGAGCGGTGGTATGGGTGGTGATTAACGAGGTGCTGCCGAATGCGGTCCGCGCCTCCGGCTCGGCGGTGGCGTGCTTTTTGATGTGGACGCTTTGCGCCGCCGTCGGGTGGGGATTTCCAGTCATCGCCAGAGCTTCAGGCGCGATGGTTTTTGGTTTCTTTGCACTGATGATGGTGGCGCAATTCATTTTGGTTGCCAGGTTGCTCCCTGAAACGAAGGGGATCAGTTTGGAAGAATTGCAAAGACGTCTCGGCAGCCAGCCTGGACCGGCGCAACAGGGCGTTTCTTAACTCCCGCCATTGCGGCTACCGGCTTTTAAGTTCAGTCTTGCCGCAGTTCCAGCGTGAGCGCAAACCGGGAACTGACGTAATAGACCTCGGAGAATTCGATGGGCTGGTCACCGGCATCAAAGACCTGATGGCGGCGCAGCAAGCAAGGTGCCTGACGGGTTGTCTGGAGAAGCTTCGACAACCGGGCATCGGCGTTCACGGCCAGGAGCTCCTCCCGGGCATGGTGCGGTCGCGCTCCGGTTGCAGCTTCAAGGGTGGCATACAGCGGGCGACTGAAATCCTCATTCCCCTTCAAGCTGAGGCGCGGATGGAACCAGGAGACGGAATAGAGAATCGGCCGTTGGTCCCAGCCGCGTACGCGTTCAAGGCGCCACACCTTCGTACCGCGTTTGAGCAACAATCCCTGCATCGCCGGTTTGCTGGCGCGGGTCAGGTGGTAATTCAGATGGAAATTTTGGACTTGGATACCTTTGGCGGCCATTTCCCGTGTGAAGCTGCGCCACGCGGTGATGCCGGATTCGGAATGCTTGTTCGCCACCTTGGTGCCCACCCCCGCCTTGCGCTGCAGAAGTCCCTCGAACACCAGCTTGCTGATGCCGGAACGAACTGTGCCCCGGCTGACTCCCAGTTGGATGGCCAGTTTGCATTCATCGGGTAGCAGGCCGCCCTTCTGAAATTCCGGCTTCTGAATCAATTCCCGCAGCAACTGCTCCACTTGGGCGCGGAGGGGAACGGGGCTTTTGTGATCCAATGTCAGCATTTGATTAAATGTATGCAGAAAGAGGACTGATTTGCAAAGGTTGATTCGCCACCCCGCCTGATTCTTCGTACGTCATGCGGCTATCACGCTGGTTCCGCCAAATGCGCATAAACCAGGCCGGCGCGACGGCGGCAGCGCCGAATTGATACCCAGGCAACGACCTGCGCACCGGGTGGCCAAGTTTACCTATTGACAAAGTATTTTCCCCGGGGTTTTTTGGTGCTGTCGCATGCTCAAAGGAACTTCCAGGTATGAAAACGTTTTACATCCCATGAAACGAATATTCATCCAAACAGTTTTGGTTCTTATGACCGCAACGGTATTGGTTTCTGTTCCCGTCGGCGCTGCCACTTTTGGCGACGAGGTCGCGTTTCTTAAGAGTCACACTGTTGTGATCGTTTTGGGTGACAAGTCAGGCAAGGCCAAAGTCGCGGTCGCGCCAGCCTGGCAAGGGCGTGTGATGACCAGCACTGCCAGCGGCGACGACGGGCAGAGTTTTGGCTGGGTAAACCGAAATTTCATTGCCGCCGGAAAAGTTGTGCCACACATGAATCCCTTTGGCGGGGAAGACCGGTTTTGGATGGGGCCAGAAGGCGGGCAATTCGGCCTTTTTTTTGCACCCGGAACCAAATTTGACTTTTCTGATTGGTTCACTCCCGTGGTCTTCGACACACTCCCCTATGATATTCTCAAGCAAACGTCCACCGATGTGACGTTTGGAAAGGAATTTGAATTGACGAACTATTCGGGCACTTGCTTTGAGGTGGGAGTCAAACGCGAAGTAAAACTGCTGGATCCGAGGACTGCCTGGACGGATCTGGGCTTGAAACCGGACGAGCAAATCAATCTGGTGGGCTACGCAACGATCAACAAGATCACCAATGAAGGCAAGGAAGCGTGGAAAAAAGAGACCGGGTTGGTGTCAGTCTGGATTCTGGGGATGTATCCTCCGTCCCCGTCCGCCACGATTGTTGTGCCAATTAAACCAGGCCCCGACTCGGAATTGGGGACGAAGGTCACGTCGGATTATTTCGGCGAAGTCCCATCCGATCGTTTGGTGGCGGGCGACAACGTCATCTATTTGAGGGCTGACGGAAAATATCGCAGTAAAATAGGAGTGAATCCAGGACGGAGCAAGGCCGTGTTGGGCATCTACGAAGCGAGCAGGCAAGCTCTGACCATCGTGCAATTCAACCAGCCAAAAGATGTGACCGCCTATGTCAATTCACTCTGGAAGATTCAGGACAACCCCTACGCCGGTGACGTGGAAAATGCGTACAATGACGGTCCCCCAGCCCCGGGAGTCAAGCCGATGGGACCCTTTTGTGAAATCGAATCCTCTTCGCCTGCCGCGGCGCTGGCCCCCGGCCAGAGCTTGACTCACATTCGCCGCACCTTCCACCTGACCGGTTCCGAAGCGGCGTTGAACGCGGTGGCGGAGGCGGAATTGGGTGTTTCGCTGGATCAAATCAAGGCTGTGTTTCGCGAGTAAAGTTCCCCATTCGAAAATACAGTGGAGCCAAATACGAGCCTCCCTGCCCCCAACCCGCACTACTAATAAACCACTTATCATCAGTGTCCTGCACGACTTCCGCAGCATGTGCCGGTAGATGTCCGACCTTGTCCCTTGGGTTCCAGTGGAACGGATACCGGCTTGCGAAGACGTCGGTACCGACATACCCGTCGCTCGGTCCGATAAATAAATAGTACCATGATCCGCGTTTGACGACGAACGGGGATTCTGTCCCACCCCCAAAAGTGCCTCTTGAAGGGTCGGTGAAAGCCGTCCCGCGGTTTGTCCAAGTGATCAAATTGTCGCTCATGACGAAGGCTACGATATGGTTCCCCCCGTCTGGCCGGCTGGTTGCCGTATAATACATCACCCATTTATCACCCACGCGGAGAACAAAGGGATCCCGAGCATCATACCCATCCACCACCATTGGGTTCCTTGGAGACCTTGTCCAAGTCCATAAATCCGGTGAGGTGGCGAGATGAATTTGGTACTTTGTGTGATCGGCGCCTCCAGCACAGTAATACATGTAATACAGGTTCTTGTATTCAATGATTTCCGGCGCCCAAAGGACTGTTTCATTCCAAGGAGGTTGTCGCGCCACGGTCAACGCGAACGGCTCCTTTTTCCAGGGCTGCTGCAAAAGATTTGTAGCAATGGCATGGGCAAGCTGGATTTCGTCAAGCGGGTTGGCAGGCTCCTGATGCGTTATGCCAAACATGTGCCAGAGACCATCCTTAGCCCGGACAAAGCAATGGTCATTCATATACCACCGATTTGTTTCTCCGACGCTCGGATCGTAGATTCTGACAAAGGCGCCACTTCGGACTGAGATCTGTGAAACGGACATTTGAGACAAACCAAAGCAGGCACCAATAAAAATAGCGACCAAACCGACAAATGCTTTTTTCAACACGGAATGCATTCCAAGTTTTCTCTGATGGAGAGGCTTTGCAGACATTTTTGTCGCGCGGCACATTTCACTCACATGTCAGGGTCCGAATATGGGTCATTTGGCCGCCCTTGATTTTGCCAAAGTTGCTCCATTTGACGTCTTCCGCAAAATTTCGCAAAATTTCTCCCCGGCGGGCGTCACGTCTCCCTTGGTGGGCCGGGCGATCCCTACGGACATTTCTTCTTTCGTGCCAGTGAGCGGGCGATAGAGCAGGCGTTTTCCGCTCGCGTGTTTGAGAATCGGGGACGCGATAGCAACGCCACGTCCAGTTTCAACTTCAGTGATGAGCGAACTGGCGCTGTCGCACTCCACGGCGAGGCGCGGTTTGATACCGAGCGGACCGAAGATGCGGTCAAGGCCAATGTAATACTCGGGGTAATCCTTCCGACTAAAGCCGATCAATGGTTCAGCAGCGACCTTTTCCAAAGTGATGGATTTGAGGCGGACCAATCGATGGGTCGGAGCAAGTGCGACGCAAATCGGATAGCTCCGCATCGCTTCAAATTCCAGACCCCTGGACTTCAAACCTGCAATTTCAGGCATCATCGCGAGTTCCAGTCTGCCGTTCTGAAGCCCGTCGATGAGTTCCTGCTCGGAGAGATCGTGCAACACGACCCTGACGGCAGGAAACGCTTTTTGATAGGCAGCGAGCGCCGGCGGGAGGATTTCCACGGTCGGAGCGGGCGCGTAGCCGATGTGCAACTCACCATATTCGCCTCGCGCCAGGGCGCGAACTTGTTCCACAGATTCGCCGGCGAGCTTTAAGAGGCTGCGGGTTTTCTCCAGGAACAACTTTCCCTCCGCGGTAAGCGTCACGCCGCGCGGGCTGCGCTTAAGCAAGTCCACGCCAATTTCGTCCTCAAGGTCCTGGACCCGCCGGCTTAGCGCCGGTTGCGCGACGCGCAGTTGCGCGGCCGCCTTGGTGAAATTCAGCGCCTCAGCCACAGCCAGAAAATATCGCAAGTGCCGGAGCTCCATCGCAGCCCATTATGCCAAAAGGGCATGGCTGCGCAAGCATCATGGTATTGGGCGGACTGAAAGAAATAAAGGAAGCTGGGGGCAGATGGTCACTGAGATCACCAACAAGTAATGAACAAATTATGAACTGGAGAAAATGATTATGAAAGCGATACGAATTCACCAATACGGGGGACCCGAGGTGCTGACGGAAGTCGAAATGCAGCGTCCCACACCGGGTCCGGATGAAGTGCTTATCAAGGTACAGGCCGCCTCGGTCAATCCAATTGACTGGAAACTGCGTGCAGGCTACGTGAAGGACGTTTTTCCTCTCACCTTTCCCGCGACGCTTGGATGGGATATTTCAGGGACGGTGGAAGAGGCGGGCGCCGATGTGACTCAATTCAAACGCGGCGACGCGGTGTATGCGCTGATAAAAGGCGGGGGATATGCTGAATACGCAAACGCCAAGGAAGCTGAGGTTGCCCGGAAACCTCGAATTTTGGACC
>JASHVW010000404.1 GCA_030044395.1 Verrucomicrobiia bacterium | reverse complement strand
AATGTCAATGTCCACGGGGCTGGATTCGTCCGGCTCATTCGCAAGAGTGCCATTGTCAAGGGGCCCGAAAGAGGACGGGCTGGACCACTGTGAGCTTGCGCTGTCTGACATTAATAAATAATAAGGAGTTCCAGAACTGTTTTGCACAGCGGAAAAATCACCGCCGTCTGTGGTGGTAATATCCAGGTTTTGGTCCACGGAAGGAAACAAAGTGACGTTCCCTTCCAGCGTCACGCCGCCCGAACCTGCCGTAATGTCAAGGATCGAAGGATAAAGAACAGGCACATTTTCATTCGCCAATCGGGGAACATTTGCGCTCGTCAAATACACGGCGTTGGCTGACAGATCAACATAGTCTTGCGGGGCATAGGTGAACAAAAATTTACCTGGGGCAGCCCCTTTCAAACCCGTTTTGTTGTTAAAATCTCCGTTCGGATTCCGCACTTCCTGCAAATAGATACTCCCATTGGGGGCGTTCACACTCCAGCCGCCGCTCGTCAGGCTGAGGGCAAAGGAATTGCCGACAACGGTGCCGACGTTCCCGCCGGCGGCAATCGTACCGGTGCCGTCGGTGACGATGTAGTTCCCATAGACGCTGCCACCGGCGGTTATCGTGACGTTGCCCGGTTCGGAGCCAAATGCCCCGGTCCCGCCATCTTCCGCCGCCGTAACCGTGCTGCCTGAGGGCTGATAACTAATGACGTTGCCGCCGGCGGCAATGGCAACATTGCCGCCGTCCGCCGTGCTGATGCCGCCCAAACTGGTGCTAACACTGTCATAGGAGCCTGTGGCGGCAGACTTGACGGCGGAATACACATAGCCGCCTGGGTCCGAGCCCGTGTTCACGTCACCATAGAGCGTCGTCACATTGATGTTGCCGCCGTCCGCAGTTGTGATACTGCTTAAGCCGGAGTTCACCACACCTGCTCCGGCTGAACTCCCCGACCAGCCGACCTGGACTTCATTAGCAGCCCACAGGTTGATGTCTCCGTTTTGACTCTGGATGATGCCACAGTCTTGAAGATAGGAGGAATTGCCTTCCAAATAAATGCCGTCGTTGCCCGAAGCGGGGGTGGGCTGGGCGGTCGTCGGAACGAATCCCGTTCCGGCCGTCAGGTTCACCGCCCAGTTATCTCCCGCCACGATCCCGTTTTGGACCTGGTTGCCAGAAAGTATGGTGATGTCGTTGCCGGCGGTGAGACTCAACTCAGCCGGCGCGATCGAATTGTTCAAGTACCAGGTAGTGCTCAGATTAATATCATCGAGTGACTGCAAATCAATTTGTGAATAAGGGGCGAGGTCATTCACGTTGAAATTCACATCGAGGTTGCCTTCAGTATCGGATGACGTACCGGTGGCGTTGTCAGACAACGTCATATCATAAGGATTGACCAAGGATTCAAATGCGCCGGAAATTGCAGTCTGGATCGGAGTGGTGCCTGCCTGGGGGTCAAAAAATTCAACAACGCCGCCCTGTCCTCCGGCGGTACCTGCCACGGAAATTGTGGAGCCGGGAGCATCGGAGTAGGAGCTGCCCGCGTTCACGACAACAAATCCGCCAGGGCTTGATGTTGTTGTCGCAGTCGGATCGCCCGTGGCGGAAATGGCCGAGTTGGCGGCCAACGTCACGCTGTTGCCAAGCAATTCAATGGTGCCATTGACGTTTTGGGCGGTGTTGGCCTGGATGACGCCGTTCTGGTTCACGAATTGGGCCTGGGCCACCACACTGCCGCCTTCGGCGGTCAAATTGCCTTCGTTGTCCACGGAGCCTTGCGGCAGTGTGACCTCGGCACTGAGGCCCTCGCCATTGGGAGACATCGAGACCAGGACGGTTTCGCCGTCGTAGAGGCCGATCTGGCCGTTGGGAGCGTTAATCGTGCCGCCATTGATGATGTCGCTGGCGATCAGGTAAGCGGTGCCGCCCCCGGTGATGTTGATTTGGCCGTAGTTTTCGATTTTGGCCGCAGGCGGAGGGGCGTCAAAGCTCCATGGGCCGCCGTCGGAGAGGTTCATGGAAGGCGTGGCAGCGGTGGTCATCAGGAGGCCGTGAACATTGATGACGGCCTGGCCGCCAATGTAAAAGCCGTTGGGATTTTGCAGCACGACATAGCCTGGGGCATTGATATTTCCATCAATCGTCGAAGCCACGGATTCGCTGATTTGGTTCCAAGTCACCGACGTGGATGACGGTTGGTTAAAGTTCACAGTTTCGCCCGCGTTGATATCGAAAGTCGCCCAATTAATTAGAGCCGTGGCAGAGCTTTGGTTGATGTTCAGTTGCGTCCCGGAAGAACTGATGGACGCAGTGCCCTGCGTCACTGTGCCTCCGGTCGGGTTGGCCAAGGCGTGAAAGCTCATGAACAACACCAACAATCCGATTGCCCATGGTGTTCTGCGAAAAAAATGCTCTAAATTACGAATCATTTTTTCAGAGCGGCGCATCTTCGCACTGTTCCTGCTAGGAACGGCGCACTCGCCGTCCCCGTCGCGTCCGGCGGCGCAACGTGGGGCGTATGCGTGCGGTTTGCGTCCTTCGTTCCGCCCGCTTTGCGGGCGGGGACATCGTAGCGCGATGTCCCTACCATTTTAAGAACGAAGCGTGGATACGCCTTTTCACAGCCTGAGCATATCATACGGAATCTTTTCGCGATCGCTTTTTCAGGTGACAATTAGGTTAAATTAAAACTGTGCGGTCAGCGCGAAATTGGCGAGCGGCTGACGCGCGGGAGTGTACGGGGTGCTGATGAGCGGGAAGGAGAATAGGAACTCCGCCTGCCAGTGCGAGCCGGCGGCGGCGGTGAACCCAATACCCGTGCCCCAGAGCGGCTGGTCGAAAGGCCGTCCCTGCGGATCAATCAAATAGACGTTGGCGTAATCCATATAGATCGAACCGCGGAGCGTCAGCGGCGTGTTGCCGTAAAGCATTCCCACGGTGTGGATCGGCGTCTGTTCCTCCAGCGAAAGGTGCCAGCCGTCATCTCCGAAAACCTCGCCTTCGTGATAGCCGCGAACGCTGTTGACGCCGCCGGCGCCGAATTGTTCGGGGCTGATGAGCGGCTCGCTGGCCCATTGGCCGTCCGCCCGAATCAACGTGGTCCAGTCGTAGATCATAATGGTGCGGGAGAAGCTTGGGTCAACGAGGACCCAATGCCCCGAGGAGCGGGAGGAAGCGGTGATATTGGTTAAGGCTGCGTCGCCGCGAAATAATGCACTGGTGCTGGCAACGCCATTGCTATTATACGAAGTCGTGGAATAAAGACTATTAAACCAGAGGTTGGCGTCAACACCCAACCCGAAGGTGGACACTCCAAACGCGTCATGCCACGTGCCATTGTAGTGGAGCGACAACGGCAAGTATTCGACATAATTCAGGGTGGTGGGCACGATGGAAGGGACCTCGCTGGTGACCGGCGGAAGAACCGGGATGCTGCCGTTATAATTTGTCTGGGTAATGGTAAAGATGTTGGTCTTGTAATTCGTCAGTTGAAAAATCTTGAAATCAAGGCCGCCGGAGAATGACGATTGCAGGTTGCCGCCGCTTGCCAATGGATAATCCAGGCGCCCGGCGACGTCGTCATCAATCGTCGGGGAATGTTCGACATTTTCCTGGCCGATAGATGGGTTCGCGCCTGGCGAGGTGATGCTTTGGTTGAAGGTGTCCGCTGTTCCCGTATCAATGGTTGAGCGGCTGGCAAAGATGGTAAAATCCGGCTGGCCGCCGGTGGGGGGGAGATTGAACTTTCGGGTGGCTTCATTGTAACCGAAGCTGCCGGGATTGGTCGTCATTCGTTCCTCCAACGATTCCGGACTGCCCAACGGCATGCGGTAGAATCCGCTGATAAACGCGACGTCCGGTTCATCGTAAAGATTCCAATCGCCGACTGGCTTGTATTCCTCGGGCGAGAAGCCGTATTGAAAGCCAACCGACTGTTCCAATTGCCAGAGATTGTTATAGACGGCCGAGGCATTCAGACGCAGGTCCGGCGTGCCGGGCGAGCTTTGATTGTCCAGGTCCACCTTGGCATGAAGGGGCAGGCGGTCCTTGACGTTGAGGGTCAGCTCGCTGGTACCGGGCTCTGGGCCGGGGCCGATCACCGGGGTGACTTGGCGGTCCTGGTTGGCGTTGGCGCGGTTCAATTCGGCGACGAGGACGGGCGCGTTGATGACGATATTGGTATGCAAACTGGGCAACGCGCGCATGACATTGTTGGAACTGAAATAGTGGTTGCCGGTGACATTGATTGCCACAAGGCGCCCTTCCAAGACCTGGATTTGAACGGTCGCATTAGTGAGTTTCTGCTGGGGCACCGTCACGACTACGGTGGCATAACCGCGGTCGTGGTAGGCGTTTTGAAGTTGCTCCACCACCGCTTGAACTCCGGCAAAACTGACGTTTGTGCCGAACGCGCCGTCTATGTTGGTAATTGCGGCGCCGACGATCTGCGGCGTGAGGACGGAATTGCCAGAAACCACGTAATGCTCCACTTCGAACCTCGGTCCGGCGTTAGTAGTGGCCACGTGGATGCGATGGTCTTTTTCCTCCGCTTCCAAACGCGCCATTTCCTGAAAGAGGCGCTGGCGCGCAATGGTCAATTGTTCGGGCGTGGCGGGTTGGGGAACATAGTTGGCCGGCGGAGGGGCGTTCGTGGCGGCCACTTCGGGAGCCGGCTGAGGAATGGTTTCAATCGGCGGCGACCAGGAAGGGAGCTCGGCATTGTTCGTGGGGCTGGAAAAGCGCACGCCGGAAACGACGATTTGGGGCAGGGCCGCCTGGAAAACATGCATGGTGACGACGCTGTTGGTGATTTGTTCCCTGGCGATGGCCACGCTCGGGGTTGGGTAGCCTTCCTTTCCGTACTCGGATTGAAGGGCAGCGGCGGCTTTGACGATGTCAATCAAACTGACATTCGTGCCGGTGTATTTGGAGAGGATCGGAAAGACGACATCCATTGAGATTTTTGGGCCGCCTTCGACGTCATAAGTTTCGACAGTGAAATGAGGTTCCTGATCTCCGGAAGCGCTTTCAGCTCCCCCGCCGGCAATGGGCTGGGCTGGAACCTGGAAAACGGCGATCAACCAGCAACAGGATCCCAACAGAAAAAACGCCGCAGGCCGGCGAGTATAATTTGACCGGAACGAAATTCGCGACGGCGGCGGGCCTGGCTTGGGGAAAATCATCACGTGGTTTGGAACCAACTCCGGTTATTCCGCCTGATCAGGTTGCTTGCGCAAAAAATGCGGCGAGAATCCGGCGGGGGCACAGATTCCTGCCGCCCGGAATTGGGAGCGGGGGCGGAGCCGAGCATGATGAATCTGGGTATTTCTGGCAATAGCATATCGTCACAAGCTGTTCTCCTGACAATTCATTGTCCGCAGGGCAGCCGTCACAACGATTCGACCGGTGCAAAGTCAAACCCGCCCAGCCAAACTTGTTGACGGGAAACATATTTGAAAATCCACGTGCAACAAAGTTGAGCAAATTATATTACGGATTGCAGTCGGAATTGTGACAATACGGAAACAAAGAACCGGATGAAGGCCAGGAGGCGGCTGAAACGCGCGTTCCAACCATCGCCAACGCCTCAAGTGTCTTTTTCGCCGCCAACATTGGAAAATTTTGAATAGAGGTGTGGCAACGACGACCGCACGCCTGGTTTGGTCCGCGCCGAAATTTTAAGGCAAAGACTCTTTTAAACAGTTTCCATTCTTTTTCAAAATCGTCATCGGTTCGTAACACATGCGCGCTAAGGTTTTGCACCACTTTAAAGTGGCATTTGTCGAATACGGGTATTTACGCTGGAGCGGTGAAGACAATTGAATCTAAAGACAAGTCGGCGCATTTCTTCGAGCCTCACTTGACGCTCAAGGCCGTTACCCTGCCGCCGGGCGGGGAATGGATTCCGCGTCTGCATGGCTGGACGTTGTTCCAATTGCAAAGCGGGAACGGTTACTGGTTGGAGACGCA
>JASHVW010000403.1 GCA_030044395.1 Verrucomicrobiia bacterium | reverse complement strand
GCCGCCGCCAATTTGGTTCCATCTGCCGAAGAGGCGATGGAATACCAGTCTTGAGAAATCGGCGCGCTGGTCTGGGTCCAAGTCGTCCCGGCATTGGTTGAAGTGTAAATCCCGCCATAGTAAACCGCCGCCGCCAATTTTGTAGCGTCGGACGACGAGGCGATGGTTTGCCAATCTTCACCAAGCGCGCTGGTCTGCGTCCAATTGGTCAGGGTGTTCCAGTTGGTGGAGCTTTGGGCGTGGGCGCTTGAAAATTCGGCATTCAAGGTCGCCAGGGCAAGCAGCGCCAGCGTATGCACGATTTGATGCTTCGTTTTCATGATTTCACTTCCTTAATCAAGCGGCGTCCCCTTTCCGCGGGCAAGAACCATCTTATCCGGGATTTCCCATTTGACCTGATGTTCATGGCGTCAAATTGAGTTTTGCCGGTCGTTTCCGCAATTATTCCGCCAACGCATAGGTTGGCAAGCCGTTTCGCAACGCCGCCATGTTCAGCGCCGGTTTCATTGAAAAACGGTTCCATTGATTATCAGGAACTTGCGTGGAGAGCGAGTCATCAGTTGACGCACAGGGCCAAGGGGAGTAAAGTCCGAAAAATTGTTTTATTATGAGCGGATTACAACAGTTTGGCCTTGTGGGGATTGCGGAAGACATAAATGAAGGCTGGTCAGTGAATGGAAGTTAGGCCTTTTCGATTATGCATTGGCTCATTGATTTGATATTCCCCTGCCGGTTGCATCGTCTTGCTTACTTCATACGAGAGTTGGTGGCGGCTGTCGTGGGTAGTTTTCTGTATTCATGTAGCACGACCTTAACTCCTGCATATTTCTGGACATCAATTGCGATTCTTTCAGCTTATGAATTCTTCTTCATTGACCTGCCAAGGATTCGTGATATCGGCATGAGCGGTTGGTGGCTTTTGATGATTTTTGTTCCCATCGCAGACATTTGGCTTAGTTTGATTTTGCTTTTCAGGGCAGCAGCTTTGAAATCATGGCAAAGGTCTGACATCGTGTTGGAGCCAATGCCGACTGCGCCTTGATTTTATGAGCACGCTGGAATATAAAACGATTATCGAACCGGCGGAGCCATTCGCTCCATCCTCCATGGCAGGGCTAGTGCGGCGGACAAGCGGTCGGCGTGGCTCAACCTATATTGGAACGTTAGGCGGCACGAGAACCTCGTTCAAGTTCATACGACCCGGAAAACTGGTTGACGGAGATTTGGAGTTAGTTTTGGCGAGCGTGGAGAAGGGCGACCCAGTAAGGCGTCACGTTCCCATGTATGAGTTTGAGATGGTTCATGCGAGCCGGAAGATGACAATGGGCAAGATAAGACTACGGATTGGTTCAGCCCGCACATTACGTTATCCGGGCCACATCGGATACGAGGTTCGGCCGAGATTTCGAGGTCATAGATACGCAGCCAGGAGTTGCCAGCTTTTATTAGCGCTCGCCAATGCCCACGGTTTGAAAGTTGTGTGGCTGACGGTTGACCCGAGAAACATTGCGTCTCAGAAGACCTGCCGGATTATCGGGGCGAGGTACATCGAGACCGTGCGGATTCCTCCCAGTCACGAAATGTATCAGGACGGAGCGCGTTATCGGCGCCGGTACAGGCTGGCATTGGCCAAGATGCCGTCTAACGCAAAATCTAAGGGGAGCCATCAAGGGAAATTGTAAAATGATTTGACATCGGTGACTTTGACGAAAGCCGAGTTTTTGGGCGAAATTCGCATATATGAAGACGTTCGGAATTATTTTGGGATTCGTTGGTGTTGCATTGCTGGTGCTGGGGTTCTTTACCGACTCAGGCGCCCGTGGCTTGATTCTTTCGGACGGCTCTTTGATTTTTCCCCGTCAGACTCTTACGCTTTGCGGAGCGTTTGCATGCATTTTGAGTCTTTTTATTTGGAGAAGCAGACATTCGAAAGGATGATGTCTCCTAACACAAAATCTGAGGAGAGCCGCAGATCAGCTTTCGCGCCTCGCGCGGCTTCCGCAAATGGCGGATGGGATTGGGGCATGGGTTCCCAGGGCGGCGCTCGCGGACTACTTTCTGTCACGCCTACATTGTTTTGGATCAGCGGCCGCGCCGGAGGTTTGTTGTTATGGCCGGACGGTCGATTTTATGGACACGCTGAAATATAAAACGATTATCGAGACGGCGGAAGGCGAACGATGGCATTATGAGGGGTAATCCGCCTTTTGTGAGGGTTCATGAGTCAAGCGTCAAGTGAACGATCTTAGTTTTTAAGAGCATTTTTGTTTTTTTTCGGGAGCGTCTTTATCCGCATGGCGCTACTTCCGACCGGACCGGCCAGCCCTGGGACTCCGCTCAGCGGCCGGCGGCTGGCATCCTCGCTTTCGGGGATATTCCCGCAGATCCCAACAATATAAAACTTGAGGATGAATTTCGATTTACGTCGCGTGTTTCCCTGCCCGACACGAACGGTTATTTCCATTCAAACTGTCTGCCAATGCGGCGGCAGTTGCCGCCCGGATCGTTATGAGAATGAAACGAACTTTGGTTGAACTATTATTGACTGTCGGCTGGATTGGAGTTGCCAACGCACAGACAGACATGGGCGACACCAATCAGGCCTTGCGTAAAATTGATTCGTCCGCGCAATCAGCGGTCGGCGCCCTTCCGATCCCTGTCATATCCGCTCAAAGCGACCCTGATGGCGCAACGCTTCAGATGAACCCTGGCACGATGAAACTTCAAGTGTTTTCTCCAAGCATTGTTCGTGTGGCTTACAGTCTGTCCAATGCAGTACCCTCGTGGACCAACAGTTTTTCAGTAATCGCTCCGCCAACCAACGGGGTCTGGCCTTTGACCGTAACCGCAAATGAAGTGCGTCTGGATACTGGAATGTTGGAGGTTCACGTCAACCGGGCCAGCGGGGCGGTGGGCTTTTACGACACGAACGGAACGCTGCTTTTGGCTGAGCGGCCTGGTGGTGGCAAATCGTTGAAACCAGTGAAAGCAGCCGGAATCCCCACCTTGCAAAGCCAGGAACAATTTATGATGCAAACAGGCGAGGCTTTTTACGGACTGGGGCAGCAGCAAAGCGGCATAATGAATTACGCCGGCTCAACAGTTCACTTGCAACAGCAGAATCCCGGACAAAGTGACGTGCCAGTGGTGATATCCAGCCGTGGTTACGGCATGTTATGGGATAACCCGGCGATTACGGATGTAAGCTTCGGGGCGGGCACCCCTCAGGTCATTCCCGCGTCGCAACTTTATACCAGCAACGGACAGGGTGGTGGATTGAGGGGCTATTATTACAGTGGTGAAAATTTTAACACGTTCATTTTCTCGCGGGTTGATTCCCAGATCAACTTCAACTGGACGAGCGTTGCGCCCACAAACACCATGGCGTTGACGAATTACAGCGTGGAATGGGATGGCTTTATCCGGGCGCCACAAGCGGGGATGTATGGCATCTCCATAGAGAGCGACGATGGCGCGCGGTTATGGATTGACGGCCGGCAATTGTTGAATGACTGGACGGCACGACCGTCAGTGACATACAAATACCAATTTAACTGGAGCCGGAACAGCAGACACAGCATTCGGCTGCAATATTTCCAAAATCTTTACGACGCCACAGTCCATTTGAATTGGACGTTGCCGCACCCCAACGTGATCGAAGATTGGACGTCTCGATCGGCTGATTCAATCAACTATTATTTCATGGAAGGCCCTGAAATTGACGATGTAATTAGAGACTATCGCCATTTGACCGGCAATGCGCCGATGTTTCCAAAGTGGGCCTGGGGTTATTGGCAAAGCAAGGAACATTATGCCACCCAGCGCGAGCTCACGAATGTCATCGGCACCTACCGGGCGGATAACATTCCAATAGACGCCATCATTCAGGATTGGTATTATTGGAATCCGAATCCCTGGGGTTCGGATGAATTTAACACGAACAATTATCCAGACGTGGCGGCGCTGATGGAGCAACTACATCATGCGCATGCGCACATGATTATTTCCAAATGGGCGAGGTTTGACCTGGGTTCATATACAAACTATCTTGAGTTAAACAATGCCGGGGCTTTATATTCCCAAGTCATTGATGGCGGATACCGGTATTATGACGCTTTTAGTCCGGTCGGCCGTCAACTTTATTGGCAGCAAATTTCGAACGATTTGTTTTCACCGGGTATTGACGGTTGGTGGCTGGATTCCAGCGAGCCGGAACTGGGGGGCAGATGGGGAACCTATACAAACTATACCACCGCCGCCGGGCCGGGAGCAAAGGTGTTCAATGCGTATCCCTTGATGCATACGGCCGGAGTTTATGAGGGACAACGTGCCGGCAGTTCCGACAAGCGCGTCTTTATTCTGACGCGCTCCGCTTATGCGGGACAGCAGCGTAACGCGGCAGTAACCTGGTCCGGCGATATCCAGCCGACCTGGCCGGTCTTCGGGGCGCAAATTCCGGCCGGGATCAATTTTTCCATAAGCGGGATACCTTATTGGAACACGGATATCGGCGGATTTTTTTCCGCTGATCCCGGCGATCCGGCTTACGATGAACTATTCACGCGCTGGTTTGAATATGGAGCGTTTTGCCCGATGTTCCGGGTTCATGGAGAAACGGTCAATAATGTGGGCAAGGAAATGTGGGAGTTTCCCCGAGCCACGGAAGAAATTTTGATCCAGTACGACCAACTGCGTTATCATCTTTTACCTTATATTTATTCGGTTGCCTGGATGGTAACCAGCGAGGGTTATTCAATGATGCGCGGTCTAATCATGGATTTTCGACAAGATCCGAACGTTTACAATGTCGGCGACCAATATATGTTTGGGCCGGCGCTCATGGTCAATCCCGTCACACAGGCTGGGGCAACCAACTGGAGTGTTTACCTGCCATCGGACACCGCGTGGTACGACTTTTGGACTGGACAGCGCTATTCAGGCGGACAAACCAATGTGACGGCGGCACCCATTGATAGAATGCCGGTATATGTGCGAGCCGGCTCGATTATTCCGTATGGGCCGGCAATACAGTATGCGACCCAAAGCGCCGATCCGATTGAACTTCGGATCTATCGAGGCGCGGACGCAACATTCACGCTTTACGAGGACGAAGGAGACAATTACGATTACGAGACCGGAGCTTATGCGACCATTCCCATTTCCTGGAAGGAATCCACCCAAACCCTGACCATTGGGCGGCGCCATGGAAGTTTTCCCGGGATGTTGACCAACCGCATTTTCAATATTGTGTGGGTTTCGCCTGGACATGGTGTTGGGGTACCAGCCACAGGAACGCCGGATGCAACGGCGCGTTACTCAGGTCAGGCACTCAACATCCCGGTCAGACATTAAGAATGGGCCTGATGGGTGCGATCCAGATTCTGCGGCATAACATAAAATCTGCGTGGAACCGCAGATCGGCTTCCGCGCTTCGCACGGTTCCCGGGCTTCGCTAAAACTACGACCCGACGACGGCGCGCTGGGCCGTTTGCGCGGCGCACCGGCAACCTACGCGGGGCGTACTCCGTGTGATTGGAGTGTTTCGTTCCGCCTGCTTTACCGACGGGGACATCGCATCCGACGTCGCTCTGAAGCTATGACGGGACAGGGCGCGATGTCCCTGCTGAATTTGAAAAAAGTCTGGCGCTATTGAAATAAGAAGGCTATTTATCGGGCGAGCGGTTCCAAATTTAAAAAATCCATGCCGGTTCGGATTCATGACATAGCGAGAAAATACGGCCTCAAGAACAAGGAAGTTCTTGAGAAAGCCAGGGCAATAGGCATTGCCGCCGCAAAAGTGCCCTCAAGCGCGCTCGATGAATTTTCCGCTGCTTGGCTCGAGAAAGAACTTCGGAAAGACCCGGGCAACTTCGACAAGTATGATGCAACAGATGGCGGATAGTGCTGGAACATGGTTCTCAGGGCAGCGCTTCGCTTGCCCTGGACTATTATCTGTCATTCCTACGAGGTTTTGGATCAGCGGCTGCGCCGGAGGTTTGTTGTCATGGCGGGACGGATGGGTGACCTCTTTCTCAACTCTATTTCCTGGACGTTGTCTGCGCCGTGAGCCAGGCGAGATCGGGATTGTTGGGCGAGGAAACGTTGTGCGGGATGTAAGACTCGCCGCGAGTCAGTTGGGGCAGGGTCCTGGAGTCGCGCCAGGCGTGGCGTTCCACGTGGTCGTCGGCAAAGGCGACCACGCCATGTGCCCGGTGCAGGCCGGAAGGAAAATGGATCCAAGTCAGCGCGGTCATGTCCACCCCGAAGGCGGGCGTGCAGATGCTGCCTGGATTGACATCCATGAACACGAAGCGGCTGGAGGGGGGGTCCGGGCCGAATTGGGAAGTTTTGGAGTAAACCTTGAAGGAGGAGTCCAGCGTGATGGGGGGAACAACGTTGGAGGTGGTTCCCATGTAGCAGTTCATGGAATAGCTGCGCGAATCCGTGACGCGGGTGGAGGTCGCGTTCCACTGCGGCCAGACGGACAAATCCGCCGGACATTTGTAAATGCTGAACGAAGGGATGGTCCTGGCGAACAACGCATACTTCGATCCCGTTAAATAAAGGTCGTTGGTCTGGGTGCCGGGCGACCGATGATCGCCGCCAAAGACCCACAAATGGGCCTGTGCAGAGGTTGTTGATTCGTCGCCCCCGTTCAAGGCCAGGTTTTCGTTGTTGTCGGTCGGATAAATCGCCCATGCCATGGCCATTTGTCTTTCATTATTCACACAACTGATGCGGTACCCTTCCATTCTGGCGGCCTGCAACACCGGCAGAAGCAGGTCGGCCAGGATGGCGATGACGGCAATAACGACCAGCAATTCAAGGAGCGTGAAGCCGTTCCTGATAAAAAAGCAACCCTCCGGCCGGTGAAACCGGGGCTTACCATTAGAATGGCTGTTCATATCGTTAATGAACTGTTTTGGGGTCCTTTTTTTGATTTTCGTCCGGGCGGACGGATTTGCAAGAGATTTCGGGAGATTTTCACGAGAGACATTTTCGCGGCAGTTCTTATGGCATTTTGTTTTGAATTATAGCCGCAAAAAGGCGCAACGCGGCGGAGCCGCGATCAAAGGGTTTAACCACAGATGGACATGGGTTCACACAGATGGGGGAAAGCAGAAAACAGAGAGCAGAAAGCGGAAGGCAGACAGGAGTTTTTTACATCAAGGAAACGAAACGGTGAAAAGGGGGGCGTTGGACAAATCTTCGCAGAAAAACAACACGCGAAAACATTAGTAATAAAAAAGGGGCGGGGCGCAGATTTGTCAGCCTCGCCCTCCAAAAGTGTTTGCGGATGAATTCACGGAAGTTTCCAGCGCAAGAAACCTCACACGCCAACCAGGGCAAGCATGGCTCCGATGAAATCCAAGCCTGGGGCAGATTGGCTGCCCAAGCCCGCCACGACTCAGTTTCCCCATCAGAAATCCGGATCGTGCAAAGTTATTCCGCTTTCCACATCGTCCCACCCATGCTGTCCCAAAGAGGCTTGAAGTCTTCGTCTTCGATGGCCATCTGCTTGACCTTGTCCGGCTTGATGGCCATTGCCTTTTTAAGCCACCGTTCGGCGTCTGGAAATTCGCGCATCTGGCTGCAATAACAGGCAAGATTGTAGGGGAAAATATATTCACGTGGAAACTTTGGTTCTGCTGCAAGTAGAATTTCCCTGGCCTGTGGAATTCCGCCACCGGTTTTGCGCCGGGTCGCGTACGCCAGATTCACCCAAATTTCGGCATTGTCCGGCAATAATTTCGTGAGAGTGTCCGAAAGTTCCGCGGCCATATCCCACTTTTCGGCTTTGATACAAATCTGACAACGCACGAACAAAACACAGGGATTCACCCGCATCTTTGGCGAGATTTCATCCAGTTCATCGTTCGCGGATACAAAGTCGCCCAACTCCATCCAGCCAACTGCCGCTCTCAAGCGAATGGCATCCGTGGGTTCCAATTGCGAAAAGTTACCTTCCATACCGCCTTAACAGTACGCCCACCGGCCGATTTCCGCCAGTGCGACCATTTCAACACGAGCTGGAAGGTTTCGGCGCGGGATTGGAATGCGAGAGCGAGTCGCGGTTCAAAGGCGGTGTCGTTGCCGCCGCACTCCACGACGCAAGCGAATTGCGGACGGGCTGTAACCGTCTGTTGCGGTGTCAGGGGCTTGCGTGTTTAGAATTTATATGTGGTTGATCAGTATCCAGACAATCACGGCAAGAACCGCAATTCCGAATGCAATGGGCGTCCAACCGCCCACATCTTCGGGTGTCTCGAGTGGCTGCTGTGAATTCAGCCGAATTGATCTTCGGCCACCTGTCCCTTTTAATGATTTGAATGTGTTCATGGTTTCGCGCAAATGAACGACCGAGATTGGGCCGATCCCCGAAGAATGGCAAGCGCGATTTTGATTAAAAATCACCGGCCTGAAATGAAGAGTTTTCCTTGAAATCGCCTCTCCATGAACCTCGGATGCCTACCACGCAAGTTCCGCCCGCTGGGAAAGAGGGAATTTTCGGTCGATGGCTTGGAACGGCGGATGACAACATGGGTTCATGGTCCCATTTCAGTTTAAATGGGTCTCCCTCACCCCGGCCCTCTCCCGCTGGGAGAGGGAGACGCGGCGACCGGTGCCGCCGGTGACAAGTCCAGGAGCAGCGCATCCGGAATTCGCGCGGAGATGAT
The DNA here is from genome assembly GCA_030044395.1 of Verrucomicrobiia bacterium. Taxonomy (GTDB): domain Bacteria; phylum Verrucomicrobiota; class Verrucomicrobiia; order Limisphaerales; family UBA11358; genus UBA11358. Next base: position 481 of record JASHVW010000403.1, on the reverse strand, counting down.
GCGCCGGGTGAGGTTCACCCATTGACGGCAGCGGTCGAGGACCACGCCGTCTGAGGTGGCGATGGCGTGGTCACTTTTCCAAAGGACGCTGTCGGGATTGAAAACGAGTTCGACGGCCACGTTCCAACCAGCGGCGGCGGCATGTTCCTGGATGAGGGACTTGAGCCGGCCGCTATTCGAGACGGGTTTGTCCAACCACCAGCGGCAACAGGTCACGCCCCAGCCGGCCACGGTTTCGCCGATCATCTGCAGGACGGGAAGGGTTTCGTTCACGCGACGATAACGGCGGTGAATTCCGGCGATGTCGCGGCAGCAACCGTCGCGTCCGAGGAGGACGACGCCGCCGGCGAGGGCGCTTTCCAATACGGTCAAGACATTGTACCCGTCGAGCCAGAGTTCCCGGCCGCGGATGGCGTCGGGGGCGAGCTGGAGTTGACGGCGATGGGATGCGGCCTGTGCCGAACAGGCGGAACGGCTGACG
>JASHVW010000043.1 GCA_030044395.1 Verrucomicrobiia bacterium | reverse complement strand
ATTCCGGGCGAGAGCATCAGGCGTTGGTAGCCGGAGGAAACGCCCGCCGGGTCGGGATCGTCAACGCTGCCGGCCGCATAGGGGCCGCTGTCACAAGACCTCTCGGAAAAGAGCACCTGGGCCAGCGGGGCAATCTGTGCATTGCCCAGCTCAAAACCCTTGTAATCAATCCCGGCGGCCGTATCGAGTTCAATCCCCGGCCGGTATCCATCCTGGGTCAAGGTGGGCACGTCCAGCTCGCCCTGGGCGAACCAGCCCCAGTTTTCATTCCGGGTAATGTTACCGCGATGAAAGCCGCCCAGCAAAATGTCCGTGCTGCCGGTCCCCAGTTCGCTGTCCCGGTCAACGTCATCATAGGAGTTGTTGTACGTATAATCGCCCGTGGGCAGCTTCAAGCCAAACGTCACCCCGCTGGACATGTCCGGCGAAAAGCCGGTGTAGATGCCCTCAATGCGGATGTCGCTAAGGGCCCACCAATTGAGGGTGACGATGGGGGCGCCGAATGCGGCGCTGGTTGTCTTGAAACTCCGATAATCATAGGGTACTTCCATTTGAACACCCCAACTATCGTTAAACATGTATTGGATGCCTGCCGTGATAAAGTCCGTGGTAATATTCTTGTCGGTGTTATTGGCCGCGGGCGCCTCGGAATAGCCGCTCCAATTCCGGTCCTGGTCCTGAAAAGCGTACTGGACCCAGGCCATGCCGCCCGGGCCCTTGGGGAGCATGTAACTCGTGCCGACATCAAACACCCCGCATCCGCACGCACAGGCGTGGACGACGCCGGGCGTTAAAACTCCCGCCAACAAACCACCGCCAATCTTTACCGCTGAATAGTTTTTTTTGTTTTTCATTTTTTTCAAAAGTTGCCGGAACGCCGGATGGCGTTCTCCATTAAAAAGGATTCATTTCAGCCCGCGCCAGCAATAGCGCGGACAACAAAGGAGTGGGATTAAACGGGGAAACAGCGAGGCGGAGGCGTCGCCGGTTTTAGGACGAAGGACTTCGGGAAAAACAGCCCGCCGGGAAACGGCCCAACTCGAGACGGAGCCACCAGGACCAGGTTTTCCTCGAAGAGTGGAAATTCGAGCTTCTGGTGCGATTGGGTCGCATCGTTTTTATTCCCGGATTTTTTGGCGGCGGCGATGGCCATGCAGATGGGACAGGGATGTTTGCCATCGAACGTGCGGCTGACCGATTGGGAAAAGGAATGAGTGCGCAAGTTGTTGGCCAGCATCGCCGTCCACGCGAACGTTTGCAACAGCGTCCACTGCGCGCCGAGCATCGCCACGAGGGCGAGAACTACCAGGATTTTTCCAACTTGTGCGAACACAACTGTAATATCTTCGTGAAAAATTTCACAAAGTCAACAACGACCTTGAAAAATTGAGGAAGGCCCAAGCAGCGGACGGATCAGGCTTCAGTCCTTGTGAATCCATACAAGCGTACCCGATGGCAATAAGTCGAAGAGCGGAATCAAATCGGTGTCGGCCAGGTGAATGCAGCCACAGGACGCCGGCCGGCCGATGCTCGACTGGTCCGCCGTGCCGTGAATGTAAATGTAACGGGCGTGCGAGTCCAATTGGCCGCCACGATTGAAGCCGGGTTCGAGGCCTTCCAGCCATAAAATCCGCGTGGTGATTTTGGCATCGGCAAATTCCGGCTGCGAGGTGTAGCCGACGGGCTGGCGCGCTTTGAAAACCGTTCCAGCCGGCGCGCCGCCGCCGATTTTTTCCGCAATGCGATGCAATCCCAGGGGGGTGCAGTTGGACTCTTCCACCTGACCGACGCCAAAACGCGAAGTGGAGCAGGGCATCCTTTTTACAAGTTTGTTTTGCTCGATAAGCGAAACGGATTGACCGGCGATGCTAACGGCCAAAAGGAATGGCGTCGGCACGATTTCATTTTTTTTGCAAGCGTCGAAAAATTCCGAACACATTTCGTCAAAGATAATCCCGACGAAGAAAATTAAAACTCAAATTGCGCCCTCATGTGGGACGGGCGTTGGCGGGCCGCACGCACCCCGGTCAATTCAGAGCTTTACCTCTTTCCCCGTGCGCGCGGATTTGTGGGCCGCATCCAGGATTTCCACCACGGTGAGGTTCACGTCCAGCGATGCCAGGCCGGTGGGTTTGATTTCCCCGCGCGCGACAGCGGCGAGATAGGAGAGTGGATCATCGTCGGGAGCGGTCAATGGCGGCGGTGTCACGTTGGTTTCGTCAGCGTTTATTCCGCGCCGGACGTTCAGCAAATCGGGCCGGGGCACCAAAACGCAGCCGTTTTGTCCATAAATCTGCATATCCTTGACGTTCATCGGCCAGTTCCAGGAAGGCTCCAGCACCACCGTGGCCGCGGGATACTTCAGCAGGATCGTCGCGTCGTCCTCGACCTTCGGATAAATCTCCGGTTTTAAATGTTGTGCGACAGCAAATACTGAAAGGGGTTTTTGTCCGTCCATGAACCAGGTGGCCAAATCCGCGCCGTAACAGCCGAAATCGTTGATGGCGCCGCCGCCGTTGAGGACGGGGTCGGTCAGCCAGGCAAGAAAATTGGTCGAGCAACCAATTTCTTTTGGGCCGTTATGGCCGTCGCGGAAAACCATCCGCCGGATGTCCCCGATTTGATGGTCATCGTGGACCATCTTGTATGCGGCCACATTGCCCGGATACCAACTGGTTTCGTAATTGACAACCAATTGGATGCCGCTCTTTTTCACGGCGGCGGCAATTTCGCGGGCTTCTTTCACGTTGGTGGCCATCGGCTTTTCCATCATCACGTCCACGCCGTGCGCGGCGCATAATTTGACCACACGCGTATGGTCCAGGATGCTGGTAAAAATGGCGACCGCCTGAACGTTGGTCTTTTCGAACAGCGCGTCGAGGCTCGGATAAAAGAGATTCGGCTCCAGATGGAAGGCCCGGGAGTAACGCTGAATCAAGTCCTGGTTGGTTTCCACGATGCCAGCCAATTGGACGTCCGTCCGCCCGTTAAAACGGGGGATGAAGCCCCAGGCATGATCGTGGGCCAGCCCGACAATGGCGATGCGCACGGGAGGACTTGCGGGCTGTGAAAGCAGATTGGCGGCGACAAATAAAACTCCAACCAAAACCAAAAAATATTTTTTCATAACAAAACGAAAGTGAATTCTAACCAGGTCATCCCCGCTTGTGCGAGAATCTTTTTCGGAAGAACGGGCGGAGAGCGACGCGGAGCGGGCGGAAGGGGTGGTAAAAGACGGGCTCAGAGGGTTGAGATGGTCGGAAGGAGACCTGGAGAGGCGGGCCAAAGGGGACCCGCAGAAGCTGAAGCTGGCGTTTCAACTGCGGGCGAAAACGACCGCGACCATCCAATGGATTGCGCAACGGCTGAAGATGGGGACTTCCACGCATCTCAACCATTTGCTATACTGGCATCGGCGTGAAACAAGACGATGAAAAATACTACAAAACTAG
>JASHVW010000402.1 GCA_030044395.1 Verrucomicrobiia bacterium | reverse complement strand
AATTTGAGGCCGTTACGGTCATTGCCCCGGCGATTGGAGGATTGGTCATCGGCCAGGAAGTTGCCCGGCAACGGCGCGCGCGCTTCATTTTTCCTGAAAAGTCGGACGGCAAACTCGTCCTGCGCCGGGGCTTCAAAATTGAGCGAGGTGAAAAAATCCTCGTCGTTGAAGACGTCGTGACCCAGGGCGGGCGGGTGCAGGAGACGATAGACATCGTCCATTTTAACGGCGGTTATGTAGTGGGCGTAGCGGCCATTGTAGATCGTTCGAATGGCGCGGTGAAATTTGGCGTGCCGTTTGTCAGCCTGCTTTCGTTGCAAGTCGAGGCGTTTGAGCCGGACAAACTGCCGCCGGATTTGAAGGCGATGCCGGCGGTCAAGCCGGGGAGCAAGTAAATCCACCAACTGTGCCAGTATTCGCCCCAACTGCGTCAAAACGGCGCTTTGGCGCAGTTTGCAACGTCATCGAGTGCTCCAGATTCTTCTGGTTTGCCTTATTTTCCACGTTTTTTAGTTTCCCAAAGGACGGCATCATTATTGCGTTACCACAATGGATATTTTAGCGAAACATTTAACGAAACGATCTTATGGCAAAAGTTTTAGGCATTGATTTGGGCACCACCAATTCCTGTATGGCGGTCATGGAAGCCGGTGAACCGCTCGTTCTGGAGAATTCCGAAGGCAAACGCACCACCCCCAGCGTGGTCGCCTTCACCAAAGGCGGTGAACGTCTGGTCGGCGAAGCCGCCAAACGCCAGGCGGTCACCAATTCCCGCAATACCATTTATTCCATCAAGCGATTCATGGGGCGTAAATTCGACGAAGTTTCCGAGGAAATTAAACGCGTCCCGTACAAAGTAGTGAAAGCGTCCAACGGCGACGCCGCCGTGGAGGTGGAGGTGGATGGCCGGCCCAAACAATTTTCGCCGCCGGAAATCTCCGCGATGATCCTCTCCAAACTCAAAGCCGACGCCGAAACCCGCCTTGGCGAGAAGGTCACGCAAGCCGTCATCACTGTTCCGGCATATTTCAACGATTCGCAACGCCAGGCCACCAAGGACGCCGGACGCATCGCCGGCTTGGAAGTGCTCCGCATCATCAACGAACCCACGGCCGCGTCGCTCGCTTACGGTCTCGACAAGAAAAAGGATGAAAAGATTGCCGTCTATGATCTGGGCGGCGGCACGTTCGATATCTCCGTCCTGGAAATCGGCGACGGCGTTTTCGAGGTCAAAGCTACCAACGGCGACACGCATTTGGGCGGCGACGATTGGGACAACAAGCTGATGGATTGGATTTTAGACGAATTCAAACGCGATAGCGGCATGGATTTGCGGAAGCAGCCAGACGCGCTCCAGCGCATCAAGGAGGAGGCCGAAAAGGCGAAAATTGCGCTGTCGTCCTCCCAACAATACGAGATCAACCTGCCGTTCATTACCGCGGATGCGAGCGGGCCGAAGCACATACAGAAAACTTTGACGCGCGCAAAGATGGAGCAGCTCACCGACGACCTGTTCGAGCGCACCATCAAGCCGGTCCAGTCTTGTTTGAAAGACGCGGGAATTGAGGCGAGCAAGATTGATGAGCTGGTCCTCGTTGGTGGCATGACTCGCATGCCGCGCGTCGTGGAAGTGGCAAAATCTCTGGTCAATAAACAACCGCATCAGGGCGTGAACCCGGATGAAGTGGTTGCGGTGGGCGCAGGCATCCAGGCCGGTGTGCTCAAGGGCGAAGTCAAGGACGTGCTGCTGCTCGACGTGACACCGTTGTCGCTGGGCATTGAAACCCTCGGCGGCGTGTTCACCAAATTGATCGAGCGCAATACGACCATTCCGACCCGAAAATCGGAAATTTTCTCCACGGCAAGCGATAATCAACCCGGTGTGGAAATCCATGTTCTTCAAGGCGAACGCCAATTTGCCAAGGACAACAAGACCATCGGCAAGTTTCATCTGACCGATATTCCCCCGGCTCCTCGCGGCGTGCCGCAAATCGAAGTAACCTTTGACATTGACGCCAACGGCATTCTCCACGTCGGCGCCAAAGACCTCGGCACGGGCAAAGAGCAAAAAATCACCATCACGGCCAGCAGCGGCCTCTCGAAGGACGAAGTCGAGAAGATGCGCAAGGACGCCGAATCCCACGCGGACGAGGACAAGGCCAAAAAGGAGGAAATTGAGACGCGCAACGAAGCGGACAACGCCGTCTATCGTTCCGAGAAGATGCTCAAGGACAACGCCGATAAGATTTCCGGCGATGACAAGGGCAAGATTGAATCCGCGGTCGCCGCGGTCAAAGAGGCATTGAAGGGCAGCGACCCGGCAGCCATCAAATCGGCGAGTGAGAAGCTCAATGAGGCGTGGCAGAGCGTGAGCGCGGAGCTTTACAAAGCAGCCGCTGCCAAGGCACAGGCAGAAAAGGCCGGACAAGCTGGACAGGCTGGCGGCGGGCAGGGCGGCGAAGCTAAATCCGGGGCCAAGTCCGAAGACAAAAAGGACGAAGGTGTGATTGATGCCGAGGTCGTGGATGAGAAGAAATAAAATTCATAGGTGAGCGCGCAGCGCGGGCGCTGCCGCAAAATTAAAAATATTTTCCCATCGTGGGTGCGGTGGGATTTAATTCGTAGCTAAAAACGAAAAACAACCAAACAAGAAAACAAACTATGGCACTAAATGTAAAACCGATCGGCGATCGCATCCTGGTCGAACCGGTCGAAGAAAAGGAAGTGAAAAAGGGCGGCATCATCATCCCCGATACCGCCAAGGAAAAACCGCAGGAGGGTATCGTAATCGCCCTCGGCACAGGCAAGACCAATGACGACGGCAAAAAAATTCCGTTCGAAGTCAAAAAGGGCGACCGCGTGCTCGTCTCCAAATACGGCGGCACCGAAATCAAGATTGATGGCAAGGAATACAAGATTCTGTCGTCAGACGACATCCTGGCGGTTTTGGAATAACTCTCAACAGTCAACATTTAACTCCCAATTAAAAATATGGCAGCAAAACAATTAGTATTCGACGAACAGGCGCGGCAGGCGATTCTGCGTGGCGTCCAAAAGCTCTCCAAGGCGGTCGTCGCCACGCTCGGACCCAAGGGCCGCAACGTGGTGATCGACAAAAAATTCGGCTCGCCCACGGTTACCAAAGACGGCGTGTCGGTGGCCAAGGAAATCGAGCTCGAGGACCCATATGAAAACATGGGCGCGCAAATGGTCCGCGAAGTCGCCAGCAAAACCAGCGACACCGCCGGCGACGGAACCACCACAGCGACGGTCCTCGCGGAGTCCATCTACCGGGAAGGCCTCAAATTCGTGACCAGCGGCGCGAATCCCATTGGCATCCAGCGCGGTATCAACAAGGCCGTGGAAGCCGCAGTCGGCCAGTTGGACAAAATCTCCAAAAAGGTGAAAGACAAGGAGGAAATCAAGCAGGTCGCCGCGGTCTCGGCCAACTGGGATTTCGAAATTGCCGACAAAATCGCCGATGCCATGGACAAGGTCGGCAAGGACGGTACGATCACCGTCGAGGAAGCCAAATCCATCGAGACAACGTTGGACGTTGTGGAAGGCATGCAGTTCGACAAAGGTTATTTGTCCCCCTACTTCGTCACCAACACCGAGACCATGGAGGCAAAACTCGAGGACTGCTACATTCTGATTTATGAAAAGAAGATCAGCAGCTTGAAGGATTTGCTGCCGATTTTGGAAAAAACGGCCAAGCTCGGCAAACCGCTGCTTATCATCGCCGAGGAAGTCGAAGGCGAGGCCCTGGCAACGCTCGTGGTCAACAAGCTGCGCGGCACGATTAACGTCTGCGCTGTCAAGGCGCCTGGCTTCGGCGACCGCCGCAAGGAAATGTTGCAAGACATCGCGGTGCTCACCGGCGGCAAATTCATCAGCGAAGACCTGGGCATCAAGCTCGAAGGCGTCGAATTGACCGACCTCGGCCGCGCCAAGAGCGTGGTCGTGGACAAGGAAAATACGACCATCGTCGAAGGCAACGGCAAGTCCAGTGACATCCAGGGCCGCGTGAACCAGATTCGCCGGCAAATCGAGGAAACCACCAGCGATTACGACCGCGAAAAATTGCAGGAGCGCCTTGCCAAACTGGCCGGCGGCGTGGCCGTCATCAACGTCGGCGCGGCGACTGAAACCGAAATGAAGGAAAAGAAGATGCGCGTGGAAGACGCGCTCCATGCTACCCGCGCTGCGGTTGAGGAAGGCATCGTGGCCGGAGGAGGCGTCGCTTTGCTGCGCTGCGTCTCGGCAATTGAATCCGTCAAGGGCGCGAATGAAGACGAAGAAATCGGCGTCGGCATTGTCAAACGCGCGGTCGAGTCTCCGCTCCGCTGGCTCGCCGCCAATGCAGGTGTGGAAGGCAGCGTCATCGTGGAAGCGGTCAAGAAAGCGAAAGGCAACGAAGGTTACAATGTCGCGACCGGCGAATATGAAGACCTGGTCAAGGCCGGGATCGTTGACCCGAAGAAAGTCACGCGCAGCGCGCTGCAAAACGCGGCGAGCATCGCGGGCTTGCTGCTCACCACTGAGTGCCTCATCACGGACGCGCCGGAGAAGGAGAAGCCGGCCCCGGCCATGCCCCCGGGCGGCGGCATGGGCGGAATGGATTATTAATTTAATCCGTTCCGGGTCGGAAAAATTCAAGCGCGGCTGGAAGCGATTTCAGCCGCGTTTTCATTTATCACCAGTCCAAAAAAAGGTGGAGATTTTGAGGCGGCGTTTAATCGGATGAATCGAACTGCTTATGGTTTTACGGGGAGTCGAACCGAGGGTCGCCTGGAAAGGGTGGAGACGGCCGGGAGAATCCATTATTGCGGTCTCGGTGAAGGTGTCCGCCAATTCAGATGCCAGTAAACCCCCCCCGGGGTCTTCGAGCTTCGCCAATTCCGTATGGCCATCGGCCAGCCCCATGTCAATGGCGCCGGGCATTCTTTGGCCGGACGGAACATTTCCCATGCAGCGTTTCCACAGGTTGATGCAAGGGCGCGGTGGCACACAATCGCAGTGGCGGATTTGCAATGCAATTCGCGGGTCACTTCACGCTTGCCAGAACCCAAATTTGAATCCATATTCCCACTTTATGGCAGACGCTGCAAATAAATACCCCGAAAACGTCCCGGGAAAATATTACGTGGACAATCAGTGCATAGATTGTGATTTGTGCCGCGAGACCGCGCCCGATAATTTCAAACGCAACGACGATGGCGGTTATTCGTATGTTTATAAGCAGCCAGCTTCACCGGAAGAAGAAGCCCGTTGTAAAGAAGCCAAGGAGGGCTGTCCCGTCGAAGCCATCGGCGACAATGGAGCGTAAATGTTCGCCTTGGGGGGACAAAAGCTATAGTCGTCGTTTGATTTATCTCCACAAAAAGAAGACTTGGCTTTTCTTTCACCCCACACTCAAACGAGGGGATTCAATGGGCAGGATGACCCGAATGGTGGCGGGTTGCCCCGCTTGGGGAGGCAGAATTTCCAGCTTTCCATGATGGGTTTCAATGATTTTCTGGCTGACGGTCAAGCCCAGTCCCAAGCCGACGTTCCGCGTGGTAAAAAACGGTGAGGGCACTTTTTCCACGGCTTCGGCGGTAAAACCCGAGCCGTTGTCCTGGACTTCAATCTGGATGTTCTGGCTGCCGCCCTGGTCCGCCATCGTTTGCCAGCGCACCCCGATGATCGGTGTCTTGGGGTTCGCCTGCAGCGCATTAAGGATGATTTCCGCCAGCGCGTGTGTGAGCGCCGCGCGATCGCCGGTAATAACGACCGGTTTGCCAGCCTTGTCGTAATTCAATTGGGCGGTTTCCGACGGCTGGTGTTTGCGCGCTTCTTCGTAGGCGTCTTCAATCAGACCTTCGACGGCAAAGGCTTCCTGCTCCAGACGCCCGTCGCGTGCCAGGAAACGCATCTGGTTGAGAAGGCGTCCGACGCGTTTGATGCCGTCGGCCATGGCGCGGTCGAGGGAATCGCGAAACTCCTTGTCTTTGAATTTTTCCGCAAGCAATTGTTGATGGGTCGAAAGTGGCACCATCGCATTGCCGATTTCGTGCGCCAGACGGTCGGCCATGCTCCGGATCAGGCGCAAATTCGCGGCTTCCACCTCCAACCGCTGCAACTGCTCCGTTTGGGTCAAATCATCCGCGGTCAACAGCGCCGAAACCGGTACGGCGGAATTGCCCCGCTGAAAGGGCACCACGCTGACGCTGTAAATGGTTTCAGGCGAATTTTCCGGTTGATAACGGAACGGCCCAATGGCCGCGCCGGTCTTCAGCACTTGATAAATCTTTGCGCCCAGTGTCTGGGGAATATCACTGAACTCCAATCCGCCGGTGCGCTCGTTTTTGCGGCCAAAATGCCGGCGCGCCGCCTTGTTGGCATGCAACACTTTCAGGTCGCGTCCCACCACAATGCAGGCGCTGCTCAACTCCCGCAGTACATCCGCCATCATCGCGTGGTTCCCGGCCAGTTGATCGTGCAGCCAGATATTGCGTAGCGCCAGACCCACTTGCTCCAGCAAATGAAAAATCAATTCCAATTCGGCGTTGACCAATGGCTCGCCGGTGACCCGGCCGTCAAATACCGCCACCCCGCAGATGTTTTCACGGTCGGGAATGGGCACCGCCACTTGCGCGCTCAACAGTTCAAATTCCTTTTGGGCTTCGGCGTCCGCCCGGGCTTCATCGCTGTCACGCCGTAGAATTCGCCCGAGTTTCGACAACTGCTCCCCAATCCCTGAATCCAGTGACAGTTCAAAATGCTCCAGCAATCCGGACGAAAGCCCAATCGCCGCCGCAGAGCGTAGCCGTCGTCCTTCCTCCGGCGACAGCACTTCCGTAAGCGGTCCCGCAGGCCGGTTTAAAAAAATCGCGGCGCGGTTGATGCTCAAAATCTCCCGGAGAAAATGTAAAAATTGTTTCAGCATCCCTTCCGCGTCGAGTGAATGCGTCAGGATGGATGAAAAATCGCGCAGCATATCAAGCGTTTGCGATTCGTTGGCGTTGCGCGTGGAAATCTCCTGTCCGGCGGCACGGAACAGCGAAGCTTGGGATGAAACCCGGACCGGGACCGACGGGGATGCGCGCTGAACCGGTTCGCTCCAAAGACGTTCCAGCAGCGTGTTCAACAGCCGTCCGCGGACTGGCTTGGTCAGGATGTGGGTCACACCGTTCAAGAACGCCTCCTCCTCCCATTCGGACTGGCTGAAGGAGGTATAAGCAACGATGGGAACCTTTGAAGCGCGACGACGAAGTCGTTCGATGACCCAGGTTCCCTCCACCCCCATCAAATCAATGTCCAAAATGCAAACCGTAGCCAATCCATGCGTCAGAAGCGGTTCAGCTTCTTCGACCCCAAGACGCTGAACTACGCGATAGTGTTCGGGATTCACACTGGAGCGGATGGCATCGGCGAAGTCCGGGTGTGAGGACAGAACTAAAATCGTTTTCATAGTGGCCCAAAGCTTCAGTCTTCAGCCAATCATCCCATACCTGATGGCGTCCGGTCAACGGAAACTTATCGAAACTTGTCGCAAGGTTATTGCCAGACCCCTCTTGATTTTTTTGAATTATGCCGATATTGCAATCATTGGCACAATTTACGGCGAATCGGTCGCCAACTCGTTTCCATTGAGCAATTTTGGGTTGATTTTTGTTGTGGACAAAATCACGAAAATATCATAGACAAAAAGCGAAAGTGGCAAAAGACACCTATAGGCGACAGGCGTATCCGCCGGAATTGACCGGAGCGGTGCGGATCTGGTGCGTCATTTGCTCATTTCCGAGGTAAAATGGATTCAATAATTTGTCGACAAAGCATTCATTTTTATATAGAATAGTAGTATCAGACCAAAAATAACCCAAAGTTATGACTCTGACCAAACGTGACCTAGTCATCCGCATCAGCGGCGAAAACGGCCTCAGCCAGCAGCACGTTTTCGAAGTCGTCCAGAAAACACTCGATTATATCGCCGAAGCACTGGCAAGCGGCGACAAAGTCGAATTGCGAAACTTCGGCGTCTTTGAAGTTAAAATTCGCAAAGCGCGCGTCGGGCGCAACCCGAATAAGCCGGAGACCGACGTCCCGATCCCCGCCCGCGCCATGGTCAAATTCAAGGCGGGCAAGGAAATGCGCGCCGAAGTCCTCAAGCTGTCGGTCAAGTGAATCGCTCAAGAGAGTTTGAACCGGGCCCTGCCTGATTCCGCTTTAACCCTCCGGGCAAATCCTATAGTTTCCCCGCATGGAACGATTGCCCGGCTTTCGTGACTTTTATCCCGAACCAACTCCGCATCCGGAGGTTTGGAGCGCTGATGCGCGCCAATATATCTTTGATAAATGGCGGACGGTCGCCCGGCGCTACAATTTCCGCGAATACGACGGCCCTCCGCTCGAACCCCTCGAACTATTCACCACCAAGAGCGGCGATGAAATTGTCGGGCAACTTTATAATTTCACGGACAAGGGGCAACGGCCGGTAGCCCTGCGTCCGGAAATGACGCCCACGCTCGCGCGCATGATTGCCGCGCACGAACGCAATTACAAAAAGCCGGTCAAATGGTTCGCCGTTCCCCAATTGTTCCGCTACGAGCGCCAGCAAAAAGGCCGCCTGCGCGAGCATTTCCAGTTTAACGCGGATATTATCGGCGAATCCAATCCAGCGTCGGATGCCGAATTGATTGCGCTCCTGATTGACACCCTCCGCGCCTTCGGCCTCACCGCGCAGGATTTTGTCATCCGTTTGAGCAGCCGCAATGCCTGGCAGGAATATTATAAAAGCGGCAAACCAAAAACCGAAAGCGGTCCCGCCGAATACCAGTTCTTCCAGGTGATTGATAAACTCGAACGGGCGACACCGGAAGAATCGGAAAAAAAATTGTCCGCGCTGGGGTTTTCATTGCATGACGTCAACCACTTCATTGCCTCCGGCAAACCGACCGCGGAGCTGGATTGCATTTTGCAGAATCTTGCGGCGCGCGGCCTGCGCGATTTTGCCCGTGTGGATTACCAGGTCGTCCGCGGCCTCGCCTACTACACCGGAGTGGTGTTCGAGGCGTTCGATGCCAAAGGCGCATTTCGTGCCATCGCCGGTGGCGGGCGTTACGACAATCTCGTCAAGCTCGTCAGTGGCAACAAAGTGGATTTGCCTGCCCTGGGTTTCGGGATGGGCGATGTGGTCCTGCTGGAATTGCTCAAGGAGCGAAAATTGCTGCCCGCTTTTGACTCGAGAACGGATGTGTTTGTTTTAATCGAAAATGAAGGGTTGCGCCCGCAATCGCTGAAACTCGTCCAAGACTTGCGCACGGCGGGATACGCGGTCGAATATCCTCTCACTGCGGCGAAATCGGATAAACAGTTCAAACGCGTGCAGGAATTGAAAGCGGCCTTCACCGCCCGGGTGGAAAACGATGCTTACGTTCGCATCCGCAATCTTAACACCCGTACCGAAGTCGTCGCCGGTTTCGCCGATACGAGAAATCATCTTCGGTAATTTGCCCTTCCCGGACCGCGGGTCTGTGAGCCTCAGATTGCCGTGGATGCGTTGCTCACAAACGGTGTGCCGAATCCGTTCGACGTGCGCGGCGTTTCGCGCGATTCCGGGTCGGAAATCTGTGGTTTTACTGTCAACTTTCTTTATCAAAATGCCTGTGCACGAAAAAATAATAAAGCCCGCCAAGAATCAACGCGACGCCCCCCACCCATAGCATTACCTTATGCATTTCCCCCTTGCTCACGTCCGCGCCAATCGTCACGCCAATCCAGCATAGAACTGAACACCAGATCCCGGCGCCAATGAATGTGAAAATCGAAAATTTCAAGTAATCGAATTTCGCGATGCCGGCGGGAATGCCAACCAATTGGCGCGCCCCGGGCAGCAGTCGCGCAATGAATACACCCGCCGCCCCGTAATGCGCCGACCAGTTTTCTGCCTTCCGGATTTTGTCCGGAGTGATCAAAATGAACCGGCCGTACTTCATCAGCAACGGCCGTCCTGCCAGCCGCGACACCCAATAAACCAGCGTCGCCCCCAGCCATGATCCCAGCGCGCCGGCAATGACAATGGCCGGCAGGCTCACCTCGATTTTTCCCGTATGCGACCAACTGGCGGCGAGCGGGATGATGCTTTCGCTCGGCAACGGCAACACGGAACTCTCCATCGTCATCAGCAGGCCCACCACCCAAAAACCCCCCGTTTGAAGCGCGTGCTGATACCAATCCAGGACAATTTGAAAAAGGTGTCTCACATCAATGAAAAAATGCGCCCGCTAATTACGCGAAATGTGGCGGGATGGAAAGCGCCAATTTATTTTCCAAGGTTCGCGTAATAATTTTGCACCTCTTGAGGCGTCGCCGGTTGCGGCCAAACCCAATCCAACGCCGGAAGATTCTCCCAATTGAATTTCGAACTGAACTCCGGAGATTCCGCGTTCCTCTCCACGGAGGGATTGCCGCCATCGTCCCTGCCATTTTCCCCGACGGAATAAAGCAAAAAAGTTCCATCCGCAGTCAACCGATAATGCAGGGGCCGGCCATTTACCGGGTCAACCGCCACAGCGGGTAAAAATTCCGGAACCAGACTGTCCAAATTCATTGGATATTTTCCATTTTTGAGCTGATAACGTTTCAGCGCAATGGCCGTCAACGTCACCCGTTGTGCGGCTTCGGCAAGCATTACCTTGCGGGTGAATGTATCCACACCAGCAACGGATTGCGAAAGCAGGGTATGTAAATTTATGTCCGAAATGGATGCGATAACGCCATCTTCAATTTTTAAAATCCCCAATTCGTCGAATTTTTGATCTTCAATTTTCAGCGCGTCCAGGAAAGCCGCATTGGTTTCTGCCGATCGTACCGCGTTGATCGAGGCGTCATAACCTTTGAGCGAACGCAATTCGTCCGGATACGACCACCAATATCGCCACATAAAAATTCTGGCTTTGAGCTGCGCTTGGCGCCAAAGACCTTTTTCTCTACGATGACCACTCATTGAACTGCCCGCATTGGCGGCATTTGCCTCAAGGTCCACATACGATTGCAGCCCGGAATTCCTCCATTGGCCCAGGGTTACTTGTTCCATGGCTTCGTCCGTTAAGAGCGTCCTTTCCTCGCTGCGAACAAAATCAACATTTGTCCAATCCCGTTGCAATTCGGCCAGTTGGCCGTCGGTCACGTTTGTGAACTGCAAAATCTCCCAGGTGGCCGCTGAACCCATTTGCGCAACCGCCATGCCCACCATTTCAGAAAGTATCAGACGATCATGTTCTATTGCCCTCGCCAGCAATAACATGGCATGCGTCGCCTTGACGGCGGATGCCGCATCGCCCCGGTGCAATTCATAAATCGCCGACGCTGACAAACCCTGGGCGGACGGTTTGAGTGAAGCAAGATGGACGAATAGAGGGTCCTCAAAATTTGTGAAACCTCCGGCGTAATCGAGATTGAAATCCAGATCCGGGCGGCTGGTGATTTGTTGCAAGGAATTCAGGAGATCATTTTCCTTTGCCAGTGCCGCCCCGATATCCTGCCAGGAATTTGTCCGTCCCCCGCGGCGAATATCCGGCTGTTCCCAACCAATCATCGCTTTTCCCGGCGCCACCATGCGCATCGCCGGCGGCGGATTAATCACAAAAACCTCCCAATTTGTGTCCATTGTTGAAGCCGCATTGAGAAATGAAGGCGCGTCATTCTGTTCCGGCGGCACGGGCGGCGGAATGACTTGCGCCAAATCCAGCAATTCGCCCCTGGCCTTCAGTTCGGCGATATAGGCATTCACCCCGGCGCGTAGTTGATAATGATGAATGATGGAAATCAGGTTCGCCGCTACAACCGCGGTTCCAACAATGATTGCTATCCTGGCGCAACGGCCCATATATTCATAAGTGGATCACCATAAGCCTATCAACCGGTCATTCTTTTCTGAATTATGAAATCGGAGCAAATTTTAATGGCGGCTGCTTTCGGCCGCGGGCTGGGCAAAGTCATTTCAACCAGCGGCGCCCTGCCGGGGTGCCGCTACGATGATCCCTTCAAAAAATATTTCCTTTGTTTTTCGCTGATGGGCATTTCCAATTTTTCCATCACATCGAGAATGTCCTCCCAGACCTTGCGCTTTTCGCTCATCGCCTGGTTGCGGAGGAGATAGGCCGGATGAAACGTCGGCATCAACGGCGTGCCGCGATACGTTTGCCAGTGGCCGCGAAGTTTCATTATGCCGACAGTCTTCCCCAACAACCCCTCCACCGCCGTCGCCCCGAGCGCCACCAGCACTTTGGGGCGGATTAAGTCAATTTGCTCGTGAAGATAAGGAATGCACGTGGCCATTTCGTCCGTGGTCGGCTTGCGATTGCCTGCGGTTTGTCCGGGAGTATCCGGCCGGCATTTCAATATGTTGGCGATGTAAACATCCGAACGCGGCAAACCCATCGCCTGAATGATCTTCGTGAGCAGTTCCCCGGCGCGGCCCACGAACGGCTCGCCCTCCGTGTCTTCGTCTGCCCCCGGCGCTTCTCCCACGAACATCAGTTGCGCGTCAATGTTGCCCACGCCAAAGACAACGTTCTTGCGCGAAGACGCCAGGTGCCCGCATTTGACGCAAACCATTGCACGCTCGCGCAAGGCTGCGAATGCGGCGGACTTTTCCGACGGATCAAGCGGCGGTTTCGCAGTGACAGCCGTTTCGCCGGGCAGCGGGAGCAAGGGGCGTTGTTCCGCAATCGGCACGGGGATTGCCGCCTTCGTTTTTTCAACCTTTGGCTTGAAATCAGGAATTTGGACCGGCTTCGGCGGTAACATTAATTGCCGCAATGTTTCCATTGAAACAGGGACATACCGGACTCCGCGGGATTCCAAATCCTCAAGGCGCTGAATGGTCGCCTCGAGCAGTTCGTCGTAGATCGCAGCCACGGCCTCATCGTAAATTGAATTGCGATCCGCGCACGAAAAATATCAACTATTTCAGCTCCTTCCGAATCGCCAGCAATTCCTTCCGCCGGTCCTCGCTCACCTCCGGATAACTCATTTTCAAATCTTTTAGAGTGTCGAGGACGATCTGCGAAATGATGAGCCGTGCGTTTTCCTTGTCGTCGGCAGGCACAATATACCATGGCGCATAATCAGTGCTCGTGCCGGCCAGGCATTCTTCGTAAGCCGCCTGATATTCCTTCCATAGGTTCCGTTCGGTTAGGTCGGTCTGGCTGAATTTCCAGTTCTTTTCCAGGTCATTGATCCGCGCGAGAAATCGTCTCCGCTGTTCTTCCCGGGACAAGTGCAGGAAAAATTTGACGATTCGCGTGCCGTTGCGGTGCAAATGCCTTTCGTATTCCGTTATGGAACGATACCGGTGCTCCCAGAGTTTCTTGTCGTTTAGACATTCCGCCGGCAATCCCTCCGCGTCCAAAAATTCAGGATGCACGCGCACGACCAGAACCTCCTCATAATAGGACCGGTTGAAAATGCCGATGCGCCCGCGTTCGGGCAGGCAGCGTGCGGTGCGCCAGAGAAAATCATGCGCCAATTCTTCGGCGCCGGGATGTTTGAAGCTGAACACTTGGCAGCCCTGCGGGTTGATGCCCGACATCACGTGCTTGATGGCGCCGTCTTTGCCGGCGGCGTCCATGGCTTGAAAGATTAGCAGCAGAGCATAACGATTATTGGCGTAAAGCATCCCCTGCTGCCGGCTCAGTTCCTTGATGTGCTCCGCGAGGACTTTTTTGTACTGCCCGTCGGTTTTATAAAATGGCTTTACCCGGGTCGGCCATTGCTTAAGCCGGACTTTTTCATTTTCACTAACCCGGAACTTTTTCGGTTCAATTTTCATGGTTTTGAATCATCACCCCGTGTGGCGAACGCCAAATTAAGGCATTCCGTTGCCACCTAACCGCTTGCATCAGTGCTTCCGGTCGTCCCGAAACCGGGTGGAATTGGCACTTGACGCCGGGGTCAAAAAAATTTACCCTTTTGTTCAAGAATGGTAAAGTCTGCTGGTTTGGCCAGCGCGCGAAGTCGGAGGTCACTCTTCCGGCTTTTTTATTCGCCGCGTGCCGCCCCAGCGGACGGCCGTGGAAGTTATGAACGCAGATTTTTTGGCAGTGTTGGAATTTTGGGAGCGCGAGAAAGGCATCAGCCGGGACGTCCTGGTCGGCGCCGTTCAGGACGCATTGTTGTCTGCCGCCAAGAAGGCCGTCGGACCCGCCCGCGAATTGCGCGTGGAAATTGATCAAAAAAACGGCGACATCAAGGCCTTCGCCAAACTCGTCGTCACCGAAAAGGTCATCTCCAAGCACGACCAGATTTCCGTGTTCGATGCCCGCCGAATCAAGGACGGCGCCAACGTCGGCGACGAAATCGAAAAGGAAGTCACCCCCACCGGTTTCGGCCGCATCGCCTCCCAATATGCCAAGCAGGCCTTGATGCAAAAAATCCGGCAGGCGGAAAAATCCCTCATTTTCACCGAATTCAAGGACCGCGTCGGCGACATCGTCAGCGGCACCGTCCGGCGGTTCGAGCGTTCGGATGTCATCCTGGACCTGGGCAAATACGAGGCCACGCTCCCCAACCGCGAACGTGTGCCCACGGAAGAATACCAGGTCGGCGAACGCATCCGCTGCTACGTCAAGGCGGTCGAAGAAGGCGCGCACGGTCCGGAAATTATTTTATCGCGGGCCGACCCGCGCTTCATCATCAAATTGTTCCAGGTGGAAGTTTCGGAAATCAGCGACGGCACGATTGAAATCAAAGGCATCGCCCGCGAACCGGGTTTCCGCACCAAGATGGCCGTCTATTCGCGCGATCCCAAGGTTGACCCGGTGGGCGCGTGCGTGGGGATGCGCGGCCAGCGCGTCAAAAATATTGTCCGCGAACTCAACAACGAAAAAGTGGATGTCATTCCCTGGTCTTCGGACATCCGGGCCTTTGTGACCAAAGCGCTGGAACCGGCCAAGCTCAAGACCATCGAAGTGGACGAAGCCAAAAAGCGCCTGAGCATTTTGGTGGCCGAGGACCAATTGTCCCTGGCCATCGGCAAACGCGGGCAAAACGCCCGCCTGACGGCGAAGTTGACCGGTTGGGAAGTTGACATTGACGCCGAGGAAGTGGTCACCAAGGGTTTCGAAGAAAAGGTGGCCGAGGCCATCGAAGCGCTGGCGGCCATTCCGGGGGTGTCGCGCGAGCAAGCCGACGCCCTGGTGCATGCCGGACTCACGCGGTTGGAGGATTTGATGTCCGCCGAAGAGAGCGATTTGAGCAGCATTCCGCATATCGGCGACAAGGCCGGGGAAATTTTGAAGGCGGTGCGTGTCCACGCGGAAAGCCGCACATTGCCGGTGAACAGTTGAATTTATGGCGCAGGCCGGAATAAAATTTGTATTTGCGATTTAAGCCCATGAAGGCCAATTGCACATTCCGGCAGGCAATGAAATATATTTATGCCCGTTCGTATTTACGACATTGCGAAAAAGTATGGTCTCGAGAACAAGGAAATTCTCACCAAGGCCAAATCACTGGGTATTGCCGCCGCTAAAGTCCCCTCAAGTTCCCTCGATAAAATTTCCGCCGCCTATCTCGAAGACGAACTCCTCAAAGACCATCCCGATATCGCCGCCATAAAACCCGCGCCCCCTGTCGGGAAGCCCGCGCCTCCGCCCGTCGAAGAGAAAATTCAGATAATCTCCACCCCGCCATTGCCGCCGCCCGCGCCCAAACCCGAAGTCCAAATCGAGGCGAAAGTCGACGCGCCGCCGCAGCCGCCCCTTCTCGAAAAGCCAAAACCGGTCGCCCCACCACCGCCGCCTAAGCCGGCCGGACCGCGTGTCGGCGACAAGGTGGGATTCATTCAATTACCCAACCGCCCGCAACCGCCCCGTCTCGGCGAAAAGGTCGGGTCGGTCAAATTGCCCCCGTCCCGGCCAGGTGCCCCAGCCCGGCGCGAGGAACATCGTGGACGGGAGCTTCCGCGCGGTCGCGATGGCCGCCAGCAGCCTCCGCGCGAATCCGCCAAACCCGCTTCCGCAGCGCAGCCAAAATTTGTCGCGCCCGAAACCGGCGAAATCATCACCATCAAGCCCCCCATCATCGTCCGCGATCTGGCCAATGCTTTGAAACAAAAGCCCTTCCTCATCATTGGCGACTTGATGAAGCTCGGTGTCTTTGCGACTGTCAATCAGGCCATTGACGAGAAAATCGCCCAGCAGATTTGCGCAAAATATGGCTTTCGCTTTGAGGTGGAAAAACGCGAACGTGGCGCCGGCATCATTCACGCGGTCGAGAAAAAAGTCGAACTCGACGTTGAAGACAAGCCGGAGCAGCTCAAACCGCGCGCGCCGGTCGTCACGATCATGGGCCACGTGGACCACGGCAAAACCAGTTTGCTCGACGTGATTCGCAAAGCGAATGTCGCGGCTGGCGAAGCCGGCGGCATTACGCAGCATATCGGCGCTTATACGATCTCCGTCCCGCACCCGGAGCGCAAAGAGGAATTGGCGCAAATCACTTTTTTGGACACGCCCGGCCACGCCGCCTTCAGTTCCATGCGCGCCCGCGGCGCGAACGTGACCGACATCGTGGTGCTGGTCGTTGCCGCCAACGACGGGGTGATGCCCCAAACTCTGGAGGCGTTAAGCCACGCGAAAGCCGCCAGGGTCCCCATCCTCGTGGCCGTCAATAAAATTGACCACCCCAACGCGAATTCGCTCAAAGTCCGCCAGCAATTGCAGGACAAGGGCCTCGTGCCGGACGACTGGGGCGGCGACACGATTTTTGTGGATGTTTCCGCTTTGACCAAACAGGGCATTGACAAACTGCTCGAAATGATTTTGCTCCAGGCCGATTTGCTCGAACTCA
>JASHVW010000004.1 GCA_030044395.1 Verrucomicrobiia bacterium | reverse complement strand
CAAGTGGTCGAGCATTTGCGTGGCGAACGTGATCTGAGCCAAACCATCGAGTTGGTAAAGATGCGGACGCGGCAGTATGCCAAACGGCAATTGACCTGGTTTCGAAGGCATGGGAATTGCAAATGGATAGAGTTAGGGCCGAAAGACCTGCCGGAAGACTTATTGGCATATTTCTCGTAACACCAACTCTTGGGATGGGCGGGACGGGGCGGTGACCGGCAGCAGCCTCCTCAGGCACAGGCCGGCGGGCCGCGGGAGCCGGATGGCCGGGCGGTCGCGCCAAAAAAAGTGGCAGAAATGATTTCCGCGCGTTGACATCGGGCGTTTCAGCGGTAGTCTGTTTCGACGCTCCAACAGGCACTGACGGGGCGAACTAGTTTGTGGCAGAGAAAGACGATTATTTGGCAGACGTTTTGGTGGATCTCGGTTTATTGAACGCCGAGCAACTGGCCAAGGCGCGCAGCGAAGCCCAGGCCGCCGGCGTGGGGGTGATTGATTTGTTGCTGGCCAACAAAGCCATCCGCACGGCGGACGTCACCCAGGCCAAGGCCGCGCAGTTCGGAGCCGAGGTGGTACAATTGGGCACGATCCAAATCCCGGACGAAGCCATTTCGATCATTCCCCGCCACGTCGCCAAAAAATACCGGGTGATTCCGTTGTTCAAAACCGACGGCAAAGTGGCGCTGGCCATTTCCGATCCTTCGGACATTAACACAATTGATTCTCTCACGCATTTGCTTGGGGCGGAGATTGAGCCGCGGGTGGCCTCGGACCAGGACATCGAAGCGGCCCTCAACAAGTATTACGGAGCGTCGGAGAAAAAAGCGATCGAAGACGAGCGGTTCAAGGACGTGATCCAGGAATTAACCGAATCGGAGGTCAATGTGGCGGCGGCGACCGACGACGACGGAACGGCGATAGACGCGGACGCGCCGCTGATCCGACTGGTGAACCAGTTAATCATTGATGCTTTCAAGATGCGGGCATCGGACATTCACCTCGAGCCGATGGCGAAGCGATTTCGGCTGCGCTATCGGATTGATGGAATGTTGCATGAAATGAAGGCCCCGCCGAAGCGACTGCAGCCAGCAATTATTGCGCGGTTAAAAATTCAATCGGCCATGTCCATTTCCGAGCACCGGATACCGCAGGACGGGCGCATTCAGACGAAGGTAGGGAACAAATTGATTGACCTGCGTGTTTCCTGTCTGCCGACGAACCACGGCGAAAGCATCGTCATGCGTATTTTGGACAAGGAAGGTCTCAAACTGGGATTGCCTGAGTTGGGATTTTTCACGGACGACCAGCAAACGTTCGAGAAGGTGATCAGCCTTCCGGACGGGATTTTGCTGGTAACCGGTCCGACCGGTTCGGGGAAGACGACGACGCTTTATTCCTGCCTGCATTTCATCAACCGCCCGGACCGCAAGATCATCACTGTGGAAGACCCGGTGGAATATATTTTGGCAGGCATCAACCAAGTGCAGGTGAGTGAGACGATTGGGCTGACATTTGCGGCGGCATTGCGCTCGATTCTCCGCCAGGCGCCGAACGTGATAATGATTGGTGAAATACGCGACTTGGAAACCGCCTCAATTGCCATTAATGCGTCACTGACCGGCCATTTGGTCTTTTCGACGCTGCATACCAACGATGCGCCGAGCGCGGTGACGCGCCTGATTGACATCGGGGTGAAGCCGTTTTTGGTGGCCTCTTCGACACGTTGCTTGATGGCGCAACGGCTCGTGCGAAAAGTTTGCAAGAAATGCGGCGAGCCGTATGAGGCGACGGAGCAGGAAATGCGGGCGCTGAACCTGACGTCGGACGCTTTGAAGAGCGCCACGCTGATGAAAGGCCGCGGTTGCGCCAACTGCTCGAATACGGGAAATCGCGGGCGCATGGGCATTTTTGAAATATTCATGATTGACGATGAGGCCCGGAAATTGATTTATGACAAGGTTTCCTCGTCGGTTCTGCGCGCGCGCGCCCGGGAGATGGGGATGCGCACGTTGCGCGAAGACGGCATCCGCAAGGTGCTGGCAGGACTGACGACGCCCGATGAAGTCATCCGCGCCACGATTGGCGATGAAGCTTGATTGGCCGAATGAAAAATGAAGAATTGAGCATCCTTTTTCGAGCGCCAGGCGGCCCGGGAGTTCCTGGCATTTAATTTATGTCCTATTCCATGTCAGATTTGCTGCAATTGACAGTGTCCGAAGGGGCGTCGGATCTGCATATCCGCGTCGGCACCGCGCCGGTGATTCGGGTCCACGGCATCTTGCATCGCGTCGAAGGGCCGGCGCTCCGGCCGGAGGATTCCGAGGAACTCATGCGCACCATCACTTCCGAAGAAAACATTCAAAGCGTGCGCGAGCGCGGCGGGGCGGACTTCGGATTTGCTTTTGGCGATGCCGCGCGTTTTCGCGTGAGCGTGTTCAAGGAAAAGGGGAACTTTGGGGTGGTGCTGCGGCAGATTCCCAACAAACTGCTGACGATGGAACAAATCGGGGTTCCGCCGAGCGCCAAGGAATTGCTGTATAAACCGCGGGGACTGGTCCTCGTGACCGGACCCACGGGTTCGGGCAAGACGACGACGCTGGCTT
>JASHVW010000401.1 GCA_030044395.1 Verrucomicrobiia bacterium | reverse complement strand
CCATGATAAGTTATTGCAGAAGGCCGTGTGGATGAATGCGAAAGGCTGAATCAGTCGCAGAGCCGCTCCGCAAATCCAGGCATGTCCTCGTCCCCTTCCTTCTCCAGGGGGAGAAGGCCAGGATGAGGGCGGGCTTTTAAAAACGTCCTTCATTTCAAATCCAACCCGGAATCCAAAACTTGGGTGTTCAGTTTTTTCCATTTTGATGGGTCAATCTGCCCAAAAAATGAGATGTGCCCCGTCACAAATAACGTTTCCAACCCGACTTGTTCTTTTGTCGGCTGGCGGCGTTGCTCGCTCGTTACAGATCGCTGTGGATATGCTCCTCGCTCGCGCCTTGCCAGCCGCCAATATTCCAGCGCCAGATTTGCAAATCGTATTTCTTGACAGCTCCTTAGCAAAGCACCCGGAGCCGTTCGCGCTCAATCGAAAACCGCGCCGGCAAAGGGCCGGCCAATTCGCCGTCCAACTCGAACTTCGCATCCTCAGCCGTGAGTTCGAAACTCGCCACACGAAATCGCTTTACGGTCGCTTCCGGCAGCTTTCGACGCAGGAGAAAACCCGGCGCGCAACGGAACAATGTAGGCCAATCCACCCGCGGAAAAACGCAGACATCGAGCAGACCGTCGCGCGGGTCGGCGGCGGGAAAAATTTCAAATGGCCCCCCGTAAAATTTCCCGTTGCCGATTAAGACCAATTCACCGGAAAAACTTGCGCCATTGGCCGAGGCTTTCACCTGCGGTTTTTTTTCCACCAGAGCCCTAAGGCCTGCCATAATGTAAGCGAGGGGGCCGACTCTCCTTTTCACTGAAAAATTCACCAGCTCAATGGCGCGCGCATCCAGACCCGCGCCTGCCAGTTGCGCAAAATACGTCCTTCTTCCCGTTGCCAGAAATTCCGCGTGCGGCAAATCAATTTTCCGCTCGCGCCCGCGGCGAAGGACATCCCAGGCGGGTTCCAGTTGGAGTGGAGTTCCCAGTTCGCGGGCGAAGACGTTCACGGTGCCCAGGGGCAAAACACCCAACCGTACCCGTTCAAAACCTTCTGGAGCGTCTCCGATGCCGTTCAACACCTCGTTCACCGTGCCATCCCCGCCAGCGGCGACAATCACGTCGAACCCGTCCTTGATTGCTTCGGTCGCGAGCCGGCGGCCATCGGCTGGGGCGGCGGTGGCTTTCAAGGCGCTCTGTCCGCCAATTTTCGCCAAATGACGGCGAAAATGCCGCGCCTTGCTACCGCGAGCGGCTGGATTGAAAATGACGCAAATGCGCACAAACCGATGATTTTGGCACCGGGAGTGTTAGTCGAGCAGAAAGTCCCCACAATTCCAATTCGCCTTCAAGATGTTCCGCATAAAATGGCTGTGCTTGCGCCGGCCGCAGTTTTTTCCGAAAATGGCGGGGTGAACGCATCCGAGCTTTGGAAAAGTTCCAAATGGCCGTTTCTGTTGGGCGACGCCATGCTGCTGGCCGTCGCGTGGATATTTATCCAGCGAGCCGCGCATCCGATCGCCCCATTTGAAATTGCGGTCGCGTCCGGCTGCGTGGCGCTGGGCGCCATTCTAGGCTGCCTGCCGTTTATCCTGGATTATCGCGCGGCGGTAAAAGCGATTGAAGCCGCCGGTCTCGGCTCCGTTGCTGAGAAAATTCAAAATTTGGAGAAGCTCGCGGCGCAAGTCTCCGCCGCGACGAACGAGTGGACCAATGCGCAGACGCAGGCGGAAAAGACCGCCGCGTTTGCCAAGGAAATTGCCGATAACATGGCCGCCGAAGTCCGGCAATTCACCGGGTTCATGCAAAAGATGAATGACAGCGAAAAGGTGGCGTTACGGTTGGAATCAGAGAAGCTTCGCCGCGGCGAAGCGGAATGGTTGCAGGTCCTGGTGAGAATTCTAGACCATGTTTATCTCCTGAACGCCGCAGCCACGCGCTCCAGACAGCCGAAACTGGTGGAACAAATTTCCAGTTTTCAAAGTGCGTGCCGTGATGCCGCGCGCCGCATCGGTCTGGCGCCGTTTTCGCCTAATCCGGACGAGCCGTTTGACGCTCAAAAGCACAGAAACGTGGATGAGACTACGGCACCTGGAGACGGCGCCGTCGTGGCCGAAACCGTTGGCGCGGGCTTTACTTTCCAAGGTAAATTGCTGCGCCCGGCGCTGGTTCGGGTGAAGGCTCCAGGTGCAGAGCCGGAGGAATTGACGGAGCCACTTGAGGAAAAAACGGACGAACTTTCGCTGCAGGAACCGGATTAAGGATAGAGGGCAATGTGGAAACGCTCGCAAAGGAAAAAACTGCGTGCAGCTCCGTTCCCAGCGGAGTGGCGGCGGATCGCCGAAGCGAATTGCCCGTTCTATGCGCGGTTGCCAGAGGCGGACCGACGTGAACTCGAGGGTAATATCCAGGTTTTTCTGGCAGAAAAACAATTCGAGGGTTGCGGTGGCCTGGAAGTAACCGAGGAGATGAGGGTCCGCATCGCGGCATACGCCTGCCTGTTGCTGCTCCATCGTGACACGGATTATTATCCCGACCTGAAGACGGTACTGGTGTATCCGGGCGCCTACGTCGTGCCCACCACCCGGCACGTCGGTTCAGGCGTATATGAGGAAGGCGAGCAGACACGCACGGGTGAATCGTGGCGCGAGGGGGCCGTAGTGCTGGCCTGGGACGCCGTCTTGAGTGGCATTCACAACCCCGATGCCGGAGACAATGTGATCCTCCACGAATTTGCGCATCAACTGGATTACGAGGACGGGCGGGCCGACGGGGCGCCGTTGCTCGACCGCGGCGAATCTCTTGCGGAACAGAAACGATGCTCCGCCGATTGGTCGCGGGTGATGCGCGCCGAGTTCGAACAGCTTCGCGTGAGGGTGCAGCGGGGCCAGGTCTCCGTGCTGCGGGATTATGGCGCCACCAACCCTGCCGAGTTTTTTGCGGTGGCGACCGAATGCTTTTTCTGCAAGCCGCACGAGCTGCAACAGAACCATCGTGATCTGTATGAACAGATGCAATGGTATTATCAACAGGACCCGGCGCGATGGAAATGAAGAAGGATGAATACAAATTGAATTTGCTATTGTATCAGCCGGAAGTATTGCTCCCCGATGGTCACGCCGTTGGTGTAAGGGCTCGTCGCGCCCGGGACATTCGTGTAGCCGGCTGTGACTTCGGGCGCGGACTGCAGGCTAAAACCCATGTTGGTCCAGCTCAAAACCGCCTGATTGTTCAACCATCGAATGTCCAAGAACGCCGGAAGCGGCACAGACACATTCGGATACTCGATTGTCGCGTAATAGGCATCGCCGCTCGCATCCACCGCATATCCCGTCACGAATGTTTGACCTGCGTCGTCCACTGCGATGGCATAGACGTAAGCGCCACCGGCCATCGTGTAAAGATTGGTCCATAATGGCAAGCCCGCGCTGGAATACTTGACGGTCGCATAATAGTCGTTGTTGCTTGCGTCTGACGCGTCTCCCGTCACCAGGACGTTGCCGTTGCTGTCCGCCGCAATCGCGTAGGCTTCGGCGCCACCGGCCATCGTGTAGAGGTTGGTCCACAATGGCGTTCCCGCGCTGGAATACTTGATGGTCGCATAATAGTCGTTGTCGCTTGCGTTTGTCGCATCTCCCGTCACCAGCACGTTGCCGTTGGTGTCCACCGTAATCGCGTAGGCTTCGGCGCCACCGGCCATCGTGTAAAGGTTGGTCCATAATGGCGTTCCCGCGGTGGAATACTCCAGGGTTGCATAATCGGCGTTTTCACTTGCGTCATAGGATTGCCCCGCCACGAACGGCTGGCCGTTGTTGTCCACGGCTATGGCATTGCCGATGGCGGAGCCGCCTGCGCCCGCATAAATGTTCGTCCACGATGGCGCTCCCGCGCTGGAATACTCGATCGTCGCGCAATATTCGTTGTCGCTCGCGTCTATCGCCGCTCCCGTCACAAACACATTGCCGCTGTCGTCCAACGCGATGGCGTTGGCTTCAGCGCCACCGGCCATGGTATAAAGATTGGTCCACAGCGGCACGCCCCCGTTCGAATACTTGACCGTCGCATAGTATTCATTGTCGCTGGCATCATACGCCTGCCCCGTCACAGACGGCTGGCCGTTGGTGTCCACCGCGATGGCGACGGGCTGGGCGCCGCCGGCCGTGGTGTAAAGATTGGTCCACAGCGGGACACCCGCGTTCGAATACTTGATCGTCGCGTAATAGGTGTTTGTCCCATCGGACGCCGGCCCCGTCGTGAACACATTGCCGTTGGTGTCCACCGCGATGCCATAGCCGTAAGCGCCACCGGCCATCGTATAAAGGTTGGTCCACAACGGCA
>JASHVW010000042.1 GCA_030044395.1 Verrucomicrobiia bacterium | reverse complement strand
CTGGCGGCCTCGCGGGCCAAGGACGAATTCCTGGCCACCCTGAGCCATGAATTGCGCACGCCCCTCAATCCCATCCTGCTCGTCGCCAGCGACGCTGCCGGCAATCTGAATCTGCCTGGCGCGGTCCGCGCCGATTTTGAAATGGTGCGGAAGAGCGTGGAATTGGAGGCGCGGTTGATTGACGACCTGCTCGATCTCACGCGCGTTACGCGGGGCAAAATCATTCTCGAAAGACGAATTCTTGATGTCCATGGCGTCCTCAAAGACGCCATTGCCAACGTGCAGGAGGAGGTAAAGCAAAAGGAAATTATTCTCACCCTTAAATTTGGCGCCATGAGTCATGCGGTCTATGCCGATGGCGTCCGGTTGCAGCAGGTGTTCTGGAATCTGCTGAAAAATGCCGTCAAGTTCACTCCTTCGCGCGGCCATATCACGGTTGAAACGGAAGTGCCGGATGATTGTCATATTTTCGTCAAAATCACCGATACCGGCATTGGCATGAACGAGCAGGAGCTCAGCCGCATCTTCAACGCCTTTTCCCAGGGTGACCATGCCAGCGGCTCCGCGCACCGGTTCGGCGGGCTGGGATTGGGCCTGGTTATTTCGCAGAAATTGATCGAATTGCATTCGGGATGCGTTCGCGCCCACAGCGAGGGACGGGACAAAGGGGCGGTTTTTACCGTTGAATTGCCGCTGGCCTTCGCTTCGGAAATCAACGTCAATGGAGCGACGCCAAGCCAGCCCACGGAGACAACGTTCGTTTCCCGTGCAAAATGCGGGCGCATTCTTCTGGTGGAAGACCACGAACCGACTCGCACGTCGCTGGCGCGGCTGCTCATGCGCCGCTCGTATGAAGTCGTCACCGCGGCGTCGTTGGCCGAGGCCCGTCTCCTCGCCGATCAACAGGAATTCAACCTGCTAATTTCCGACATCGGTTTGCCCGACGGAAGCGGTTATGAATTGATGGCCGAACTCGGGAAGAAACTTTCCATCCGCGGCATCGCGCTCACCGGCTATGGCATGGAGGAGGATTTGGCCCGCAGCCAGGATGCCGGCTTTGCCGCCCATTTAACCAAACCCATCCGCATCCAGTCGCTGGAAACGGCATTAAACGCTGCCAGTGCCCTCGAGGGTTGACTGCGGCGGGGATTGTAACCGATGGAGAATATTTCAAAGCGGCGTTGTTCCGTGGGCGTGAATTTCTCCTGTCCGCCGGGATATGATCCAATTTGGAATCAAACGACCCGAGTGTGAGCAGGTAATCTTCCGGCGGTGGATTGGCTGGGCGTTGTCTTGACAGAACACCCATTCGTCGGAAGAATTCGCGCCAATCTTCATGCCGGCCAGTCAAAACAAGCAGCGATGGAAAGATACTCTATGCCGTCCCGACTGGATTTTTGCCGTTTTACTCACCGCGCTGATCGCGGGATTCCACATTTATTTCCTGGAACAAGCCGGCGGCTTTTCCCGTGATGAAGTCAACCTTATCAATTTGTCCAACCGCCATTCGTTTGCCGAGATGGAAAGGGATTCGTTTCCGGTATTGATGCCGGTGGTGGTCCGCATCTGGTCGGAGGCTGGACTGGGCGGGGATGATTTCTGCCTTCGCATTTTGGGCGCATTGATTGGACTGGGAATTCCCGCAGGTCTCTGGCTTGCGGCGTGGAAAATCCGGCGGTCGCCGCCGTTGTTGGGCCTGGCATTGCTGGCGCTCAACTCGACCTTCATTACCTACGGAGATTCCTTGCGCGCTTATGGCCTGGGCAGCCTGGCGATTTTGCTGACGGTTACGGCGGCCGGGTTGTTCCTGAAGGATTCGACCTGGGCGATGGCGGCCATACTGGCGTTGCTCGCGATTGGAAGCGTGCAGGCGCTTTATCAAAACGCCGTCTTTATCGCGGCGATTTGTGTCGGCGTCTGGGCCGTGTGCCTTCGGGAGAGAAACGGGGTGGCCGCGGTGAAAATTCTTTTTGTCGCGGCTGTTTCCGCCGTGTCGCTTTTGCCCTATTGGCGGCAAGTGGCTGGTTTGCCCGATGCCGCCAGGGGTCTGCGCAGTGGATTTGACTTGCAAGTGTTCCGCATCAGTCTCGAGAACGCCCTGGGCTTTCCGTTGGAGCAATACGACTGGCTTTGGGCGTTTTTTGCGTTGCTCGCCGCGGCCTGCGCAGTCGCCGCGCTTTGCTGCCGAAAGGAGAAAATCCAAACAGAAAGCCCGCCAACGATAAAATGGACGACGCTGGCATCAGCGGTGGCGGCTGCATTCGGCTTGTCCTGGTTCATTGTATCGCCCGAATCCCGCTGGTATTTCCTCCCCGCCCTGGCGTTGGCCATACTTTATCTCGACTCGGGACGCTGGCGAAGACGTTCTTCATCCGCCGCGGCCCCGGCTGGCCGTCCAAAGCCCGGCCTCCGAAATTTTCCGCTCTTTGGCGGCGTGACGTTAATCGCGGGGCTGGCAGCTTTCTACGGATTCCTCCGCTTCGCCGCCCTGCCGGTTGAATCATGGTATTTCCTGCCGTTGATGGCGCTGGCGGCGGTGTGTTTCGAAATCAGTCTCCCGCGCGGCATTCATGCGCGTGCGGCAATTTTTGGATTTGCCGCCATTACGGCGCTCATCGCCCTCCCGCCCTTGCGTTATAATCTGGATTGGCGCTTCACCGACGGCGATTTGATCGCGCAGCGACTGAACGCCGATGCGCAGCCCGATGATTTCATCGTCGTCACGCCGTGGTACGACGGCATCACGTTTGCGCGTTATTTCAAAGGCGCGGCGCATTGGAATACTTTGCCGCCGCTAAACGACCATTCCGTCCATCGCTATGATTTGGTGCGCGAACAGATGGAGACTCCCGACGCCATTCAGCCGGTGGTTGAAAAGATTTCGGCGACGCTCCAATTCGGCCATCATGTCTGGGTGGTTGGGAGAATGGAACTGCCCCAACCGGGACCAATACCTGCCATTTTGCCGCCGCCGCCGTTGAAATACACCGGCTGGGCCGACCGGCCGTACGATTTGGCCTGGCAAAATCAGGTGGCGCAATTCCTGGCCAATCATTGCCGGAATTTTGATTTGGTCTGGCAGGCAACCAACCAAAACGTGAATGACACCGAAAATTTGAAATTATACGAGGCTGCCGGTTGGCGCGAAACCCCTTCCGTCAAATCAAAATAATATAATAACGGAAATTCGCTTGTTCGCGGCTGTTCAATTTGGTCAATTGCCGCGAAATTTTTTGAGAACATGACCGCCTTTGTCCGGTTTTGGATTCTACTTTCGGCCTTGCTCGTCGCCGCGGGCTGGATTTTGTCAGCGGTTCACCAATTGAACCGCACCGGTTACCTTGTGGTGTTCGCTTTCGCTGGTATCGCGTTCGTTGTCCTCAAACGAAAATACGGTACGCCCACGCGCGGCGGTTTGAGAATTTTTCTCTATAAATTTCTCCAGCGATGCCTGCGTCCGGCGCCGCTGCTCTTTCTGGTGTTGGTTGTCCTGTCGCTACTGTCCGGCCTGCTTTACGCTGGGCTGAATTGGGATGCCAACGCCTATCGCCTGCCGCGGATTTTGCACTGGATCGGTGCCGAACAATGGCACTGGATTCATGCCGCCGACCCGCGCCTGAATGTCGCTGGCTGCGGTTTTGAATGGCTGGCGGCACCATTGCTCATGTTCACCGGCACGGATCGGTTTTTATTTTTAATCAATTGGACGGCTTATTTGCTTTTGCCCGGTTTAATTTTCAGTGTTTTCGCCCGGCTGCAAGTCCGGCCTAAGGTGGCGTGGTGGTGGATGTGGTTCTGCTCCGCCAGTTGGTGCTTCGCACTTCAAGCCAGCTCAATCGCCAATGATGCTTTCGCGGCGATTTACATTCTGGCGGCGGTGGACTTGGCTTTGCGTGCCCAGACTGAAAACCGGCCAGCGGATTTCTGTCTCTCGCTGTTCGCGGTCGCGCTGGCTACTGGCGTCAAACAGACCAATGTTCCGCTTGTGTTGTTGTGGCTGGCGGCCGCTTGGCCCGGCTGGCGGTTTTTGCGCCGGCAACCGGCGGTGGCGATCCTGATCGTCGGCTTGGGAACGCTGATTTCCATCGTGCCGATCAGCCTGGCTAATCTCCATTACGCAGGCTGCTTGCTGCCCATGCAATACCCCGGGGTTGGAAATTTTGCGTTGAACCCGTTTTGGGGAATTATGGGCAACACAATCGCAATCCCGGCGCAGAATTTCCTGCCGCCCTTTTATCATTTGTTACCGCCATATGCCGGCGACTGGGGCGACGTCGGCGCGGCGCTTCAAACCACTTTTCTGCGCTCAGGTTTTGGACAACACTTCTCCTCATTTGAACATTTTCTGCTGCTTGACCACGGCTCCGGCGTGACGGAGACAAATGCCGGTTTCGGTCTGGGCGGATGTGTCCTGTTGTTGCTTGGAGCTCGCGAGGCTTGGCGGCATCGAACAGCGGAAGCGCCTATGATTTGCAATCGCCGGCTCTGGTGCCTGCGGGCGCTTCCGTGGGGATTGCTGCTGTTATTCATGGCCACGGTGGGAAGCTATGAAAACGCGCGTCAGTTGACACCATATTATCCATTCCTATTGCCGGCGTTGCTGGTTCAACGAGGACAAAGTCTGACGGTGCGCCAAAGGCGATGGCAGCGCCTTGGACTGGCCGTCATGGGATTGACGGCGATAATGATCGTTGTATCGGCTGACCGTCCGCTTTTCCCGGCACAATACTTTTTCAGTTGGCTCAGCAAAGAACTTCCTGAATCTAAAATTGTCAGGATAGAACGCAATATTTACCAAGGCTCGTATTTTAGATCATTTGAAGCGCGGCGGCAGGCGTTGCCACAACTCCTCCCGCACGGCGAACCCGTAGTGGGCTTTTACGCCGGCAGCAGCGGGGTTGATGAATTTGCCGCCTGGCGACCTTTCGGCGGGCGCCGGGTCGAACGCGTGTCCCCAGGCGAGCCTCTCGACAGTTTGCAAGCGCGTGGCATCCGGTACGTGATCGTCCCCGACATGGCGCTCCGTGAAACCGGGGAAACCCCGGCGGATTGGATGAAGAAATACCGCGCAATTCTGACAGCGGCGTTTCCGCCTGGTCCTCCCACGAAACTAAATCGGATTGGGTGTATATTTTATTCCTTTCGCGTTGGCATGTCCGCGCCGACAGCCACAACTGAAATTGGCGCCGGGAAATACTGACGCTCGTCCTTCTTTTGTTTTTCCCGCGGTGGCACAATCGCTAAAATGAGCGCGTTGACGAACGGCCATCTGCCCATTTACGAAATCGAAAATGAAATCGTCTCGCGCCTGCGATGCAACCGGCGGTTGATTTTATCCACGCCCATCGGCTCCGGCACGTGTAGATAGTGGAGGCGGCTGGCATCAAATCGATTCATCAGCCGGAACAGTTACATTGAATCAGTTCAAACTTTGTTGTGCTGACTTATGACACGACGCAGTAAAAGGGTGACCCATTATGCGGAGGTCGCAGGCTGGTGAGCCGGCCTCGCATTTTTCACTGGCTGGCAGGGGGGCAATGGCATTGGATTCACACATACGATTTCCGCATGAACGTCTCACTATCCAACTTTTTACACGACGAATGCCTACTGGAAAGGTTCCCTGGAACTTGAGGAAACCTATATGCCGGCGCTCGATCAGTTGCTTGCCTCTAATGCAACGCTGCACCCCGGCCACGTTTTGGCCGGAGACAAGTCCGCATTTGGTTTTTTCGAAGCCAATTATCTGAGATACTTGTAACCATTCCAGACACACGGCAACGGAATCGCATATCTCCACCCATTTTTGGCCGGCAATGTCGTGTTGGGGGCTTTTTGGGCCGACGCCATGGCGCCGTATTTAGGTTTTAACCCTCTGCCTAAAACAACACAGGCGACTTCGATCACAGTGTTCGATTTGAGCCAGGATTTGGCGGGACGAAACGAAGGTGCCTGCGAGGCCTATTACGCCATGCTCGCAATCCAGAGACTGGTAAATCGAACCGCAATGCCATTCGTTTTGTTCGCGAGAACGCCAAGCGATTTAACGTCGATCCCGATCGAATTGATGTCTGCGGTGAATCGGCGGGCGGTCAATTAGCCCTCATGGTAGCGATGGTGCCGGAGGACTTCCAAGATGGCGGCCCGGCGGCGGGACTTAAGGGGGTGAGCGCCCGCGTTTCCGGTGCTTTCAGCTGCATTCAGGTCACTGATTTCGTTCGATTTTGGAATCATGGCGACACGACGATCGGGAATGATGAATCGCGTTCACGACTGCGAGTGCTCTTTCACGGAGTTACGCCCGAGACAGAGGAAGGCAAGGCCCTTTACACAAGAATGTCGCCGATTGGATGGGCCCGCAAAGATGTTCCGCCGCTGCTAATTTGCGATGGGGAGAAAGATCTGATTGTCACGGGCTTGAGGGTAAGGAGCTTTATGAGGAACTTCGTGCGGCTGGCGCTGACGCTACTTACTGGGTGACGCCAAATGGCGGACATTCCTTTCCAAGTAATGCAGGTTTTGACGAGGCGTTGGGCCGTTTTATCGTACGTACGTTGAATCCAAAGCCATAGAACACAGATGGATTGAAACGGAATTTTTGAGCCAAGCAAAATATACTTGTTTAACCAATAGAAACGGGCA
>JASHVW010000041.1 GCA_030044395.1 Verrucomicrobiia bacterium | reverse complement strand
GGCCTCGGGTACGACGAAGGCCATGACGATATAAACGAGCAGGCCGGTGCCCCAGAATATGGTCATGAGGACAAACGCGAGACGCACAAAGGTGGGGTCAATACTGAAATAAGCGCCAATGCCATTGCAGACGCCGGCAATCATCGCGCCTTCATGGATGCGGTAAAGGCGCCGCGGGGGGCCGCCGGCGCCGGGGGGTTGTTTTTCTCCCGGCGGTTTCTGCCCGGCTGTCGCGTTGGATGCGCCTGAAGAGCCTGCGCCGGCGGTGGCGGTTTCACCCGGTTCGGCTTCGATCGGCCCCATTTCCGCCAGCACCGTGGCGACCTCCTTTTCAGAGACGACGTTCTTGTGGCTGGCGAGAAGGGCGCGAAATTTTTCACCGATGGCGCTTTCGATATCGGACAGGATTTCGCCGCGGTCGGGATTGCTCTGCAAGCGGGCGGCGGCGGTTTCGAGATAAGCGCGCAGGGCGTCGTAGCCGTTTTCTTCGAGCTGATACGCCAGGCCGCCGAGGTTGATGGTGATGACTTTGTTCATGGTGGGTCTCCGTTCTATTTTTGTCCTAATTTTTTGACTGTACCGTTGATTTGCGTCCAATAATCGAGGGTTTCGCGCAAATGATCCCGTCCTTTGGCGGTGAGCATGTAATATTTGCGGGGCGGGCCGGCCTCGGATTCCTTCCATTCGTAATCGAGGAGTCCTTCGCGGCGCATTTTGCTCAACAGGGGATAAAGGGTGCCTTCCTGGGTGGCGAATTCGGTGGCGCTCAACTGCCTTAAAATATCGGCGACATAGACTTTTTCGGCGGCGATGATTTGGAGGAGGAGGAACTCGAGGAGTCCCTTGCGGAGGGCGGAAAATTTTTCATTAACGTTCATCGCTGAATGGTAGCAAGCTACCTTTTTATATAAAGGTAGCTGGAGAGCCAACAGGCGTCAAGCGGAAAAATGGCGAAAAATTACATTTTCTAAGCGCGGGAAGGAATGGACACGGAAAAGAGGCGTTAAAACGGGCATAGTCGGGTCAGGGCACTAATGGTTGAGCGGCCGACAAAATCAGATAACGCAGCCCGCTTGACTTTCGTCGTCCGCCAATGGTAAGTGTCCACCCGATGGACCTGATAAGAACGTGTCTGAAAAATAGGCCGGCGGAGGGATTGCCGGCGCGGCGGCCCGGATGGCAAGGCGCAACGAGGGAGCATATTCGTAAGAAATCTGTGACCGGGGAGCAACGACTCCAGTCGGACTGCCCCGCCGCAAGACCGCCCGGGATATTTTTCAGACACGCTCCAAGCGGTGCCCGATTTTCGGTCATTATTGCGCTGGCGGCGCTCGCAGGCGCCGCCTCACCCGCTGATGGGCAACCGACTCCTTCCAGCCTGCAGTATCCAACGGCGAGACGCGACCCGACCATGAACGATTATTTTGGAGTCAAAGTGCCCGCGCCCTACCAATGGATGGAGAACCTCAACGACCCGGAAGTCAACCGATGGGTCGAGGAGGAGAACACGCTGACACAGTCCTACCTCGATAATGTCCCGATCAGGGCGTGGATCAAGACCAGGCTTACCAGCCTGTGGAACTATGCGCGGGAAGGCGCGCCCCGGCAGGTGGCCGGCGGGCGGGTTTTCTTTGACAAAAATTCCGGTCTCCAAAATCAATCCGTGGTTTATGTGCAGGACACGCCAGCCAGCGCGCCTCGTGAACTTCTTGATCCCAATGTGCTTTCTCCGAATGGCTCGCTGGCGCTTTTGGGTTGGCAACCCGCTCCGCGCGGCGTTTATCTGGCGTACAACCTTTCGCAAGGCGGCTCTGACTGGATGACGGTCCGCGTGCGGGACGTTGAGAGCGGAAAGGACCTGCCTGACAGCGTCCAGTGGGTCAAGTTTTCGGATATTGCCTGGACCGAAGACGGCAAGGGCTTTTTCTATTCGCGCTACCCGGCGCCCCCGAATGGCGAGGCCATCAGCCAGCGGGTCCAAAACCAGAAACTGTATTACCATCGCCTCGGAACCAGCCAGGACGCGGACACGCTCATTTATGAACGGCCCGATTTGCCGGATTGGACCATCGGTGGAGAGGTGAGCGAGGATGGGCGTTGCCTGTTTATTTACCTTGAGAACGGCACGGCGCCGCAAAACGAACTCTTCTACGCAGACTTGGGAAACCCGCTGCTGCCGTCCATTTCCGGCACCATCCGGCCGCTCTACACCAGGAACGATGCCGAATATATCGTGGTGGGGCATGAGGGGAAGACGCTGTTCATCCAAACCACGTTGAACGCGCCAAGGCGGCGCATCGTCGCCGGTGACATTGACCAACCCGATCCCAGCCACTGGCGCGATGTTGTGCCCGAGGGCGAAGGCGTCATTCAGGATGCGACGTTGGCCGGCGGGCGGATACTCGTGAACTATCAGGTCGTAGCCACGAGCCGGCTGGCGCTTTACTCGCGCAACGGGAGCCCGGAGGGCGAAATCCGCCTGCCAGCGCTGGGTTCCGTTGCCGGAATCTCCGCACGGAACGATTCTACAACAATCTACTACAGTTTCACTTCTTTCCTCTATCCCGCCTCCGTCTATCGCCATGACCTTGGAAGCGGAACGAGCCAGACGTTTTTCAAGCCGGACGTCCGTTTCGATCCCTCTCCTTACGAGATGAAGCAGGTCTTTTACTCGTCCAGGGACGGCACAAAGATTCCGATGTTTATTGTCGCAAAAAAGAACATCGCCCTCGACGGAGGCAATCCGACGATACTTTACGGGTATGGTGGTTTCGATATTACGATCACGCCCGCGTTCAATCCGATGGTGCCGGTATGGCTGGAGTTGGGCGGCGTTTATGCGGTGGCCAATCTGCGGGGCGGCGGGGCATATGGGGAGGAATGGCACGAGGCAGGCATGCTGGGGAATAAACAGAATGTCTTTGACGATTTTGCCTGGGCGGCGAAGTACCTGATCGCGCAGAAAATCACATCGCCGCGCCGGCTGGGAATTCAAGGCTACTCGAACGGCGGCCTCCTTATCGGCGCGAGCATCACGGAGCATCCGGAATTGTTCGGGGCGGCGTATGCGGGGGCGGGAGTTCTGGACATGCTGCGCTACCAAAAGTTTTCGGGCGGCGCGCTGTGGGCACCGGAGTACGGGACTTCAAGTGATGAGAAGGCATTTCGCTGGCTTTATGCCTATTCGCCGCTGGCCAATCTTCACGAGGGCACGTGCTATCCTCCGACGATCATCACCACGGCGGATGACGATGACCGGGTGGTTCCGAGCCACTCGTACAAGTTTGCGGCCGCGTTGCAGCATGACCAGGGTTGTGATCATCCGGCGCTGATACGGATTGAAACCAAAACGAGCCACGGATATATGCCGACGGACAAGCGCATCGCCCAAACGGCCGATATCTGGGCCTTTGAGGGATACAACCTTGGAATTACGAACCCGCCTGAATAGGGTCGCGAACGTGTCAGGATTTGGATCATTTTGTTTGCACGAGTAAAATCAAGGGTTCGCTGCTTGGGCGACTAACGGTTAAAAAGCACGAGGAAAGAAATTGAGGAGCGCGGCGGCGTCCGCGGGGGACTGCCGCATTTTCGAATGCGGGAATTGAGAGTCGCGGGAACCGCCCGATAATCACAGACACCTGCTGCTATTGGTCGCGGGTAATGGCGCGCATTTCGGTTTCGAATTCGCGCCTTAAAGATTCGCGATTGAGGTGGGAACTTTCGCGGGGAATATGCATCATCCTGCCGACGACAATTTCGCAGCGTGAAAATGGCAGGGGAATTTGGAAGCGGTCCCAGCTCTTCAGTTGGATTTTCCGGCCCAAATGATAAGAGACGGGGACGACGGGCAAACCGGTGACCTGCGCGAGAGCCAACACGCCCTCCTGGACGACATAAGAAGGTCCTTTAGGGCCGTCGGGGGTTATTGCGAGGTCGAAGCCGCGTTCGGCCATCGTCACCAGCTCGAGCAATGCCTGCGGTCCGCGGCGGCTGGTGGAGCCGCGGACGGATTGGACGCCGAAGCGTCCGAGGATGGCGGAGAGGAAGGCGCCGTCCCGGCTGGCGCTGACGAGACCGGCGAGTCCCGCCGCCCGGTAATGGCGGCGTCTCAGGATGGAATGCAGTTTCATGGAGAGGGCCAGGCGATTGTGCCACGTGCAATAGATGACCTGGTGGACGTCCTTGCGTGTCATAAATCCGTGTGGATCGGTGACACGACAGCGGATGGTAGTAGATACCGCATGGACAACGGCCCAGATCGCGCTGGCGCCGAGGTGTTGATGCCATTGGGGACAGTGCGGCACAACGCACCCGCTCTTCCTGGCGAATCGTTTGCCGGTGTGGAACGAAATTAGGGATTCCGTCACTCTGATAATCTATTTGCGGTGAGAATGCGCCCTGGGATGGAGAATGCAAAGCGAATTGTTGAAAAATCTGCCGGCGCGGTGTCTCGAGCCCGGATCGCGGCAAAATAAACATTGCTGTTGCGCCTCATCTCGGCGATAAGATTCAATGCTCGCGAAGGTCAGTTCGGCCGCACTTAATGGGATTGAAGCCTTTCCTGTGGAAGTCGAAGTCAATGTCGCCTACGGCGAGACGTACATTGCCCTGGTTGGGCTGCCAGATGCGGCGGTGAAGGAATCCAAGGACCGGGTTTCGACGGCGCTGGGCAATTCGGGGTACAAATTTCCGATGGGGCGCACGACGATCAATCTGGCGCCGGCCGACGAGAAGAAGGAAGGTCCAAATTTTGATTTGCCGATAGCGCTCGGGCTATTGGCGGCGAGCGAACAAATTGAAACGGACCAGTTGGAAAATTTCGTTGCCATTGGCGAACTGGCGCTCACGGGGGCGGTGCGGTCCAGCAAGGGGATTCTGCCGATGGCGCTGCGAGCCAAGGCCGACGGCCGGACGGGAATCCTGGTTCCGACGGAAAATGCGGCGGAGGCGGCGATGGTCAAGGGGTTGCAGGTGATCCCCGTGCAAAACCTGCGTGAAGCGGCGCAATTTCTTGAAGGCGCAATCAAAATCGCGCCGTCGCGGGTGGACATCGCGAAGATTTTTGAGCATGGCCACGATGATGAGTTGGATTTTGCGGAAGTGAAAGGGCAGGAGAACGTGAAACGCGCGCTGGAAATCGCGGCGGCGGGCGGCCATAACATCCTGCTCATCGGCCCGCCGGGCACTGGAAAATCCATGCTGGCGAAGCGGCTGGCGACGATATTGCCGCCGCTGACGCTGGATGAAGCGCTGGAAACGACCAAGATCCACAGCATCATGGGGCTGCTCGAACCGAGGCAGGCGCTGGTGACGCAACGGCCTTTTCGCGCACCGCATCATACGGCCAGCGACGCGGGGTTGCTCGGGGGAAACATCAATCCCACGCCGGGGGAAATATCGCTGGCCCACCACGGAGTTTTATTTTTGGACGAGTTGCCGGAGTTCAAGCGCAACGTCCTCGAAACGATGCGCCAGCCACTCGAAGAAGGACGGGTGACAATTTCACGGGCGGCGGGGACGATGACGTTTCCATCGCAATTCATGTTGGTGGCCGCGATGAATCCGACGCCGGACGGCAAGATGCCGGGGGAGAGCAGGTCGTCGCCGCGCGAAATCCAAAATTATCTGGGCCGGATCTCGGGGCCGCTGTTGGACCGGATTGATTTGCACGTGGAAGTGCCGCAGGTGAAATTCCGGGAAATCTCCGGCGACCGGGCGGGCGAGGCGTCGGAACAAATCCGGGGGCGCGTGGTGGCGGCGCGGCAGGTGCAACAAAGGCGATTTACGCACAAGCCGAAGATCACGTGCAACGCCCGGATGGGGCCGAAGGAGTTGAAGGAATATTGCGCGCTGGACGAGGCGACGCGGGAACTGCTGAAAAACGCGATGGCCGACCTGAACTTCAGCGCCCGCGCGTACGACCGGATCTTGAAGGTGGCGCGAACGATAGCGGACCTTGCCGGCGCGAGGGACATATGCGGGGACCAGATTTCCGAAGCGGTCCAATACCGCACATTGGACCGGCAGTTATGGACGTGACGGTTGGCGAAGGCGGCACGTGCATAAAACTCACGCTGTTTTGCAAAAAATCAGAGATGAAATGTCACATTTTGAATTGTCACGAATTCTCTCGCGACGGAGCATGAGGAGATGGAAATCCCGGTTTCAAAAATGAGGCGATGGTTCGGATTAATGGTTGTGGGAGTCCTGGCCGGTCAAGGCCCGCGCGCGGCGGGCGAAACGGATTTGGTGGTGGCGGCGGATGGGAGCGGGCAGTTTACGAGCGTCCAGGCGGCGATCATGTCGGTACCGTCCGGCAGCGCGACGAATCCGGTGGTGATTCATCTCAAACCGGGCATCTATCATGAATTGATTTATGTCCAGCGCGAGAAGGCCTTTTTCAAACTAATCGGCGAGGATGCGACGAACACGGTACTGATGTATGGGTTGTATGCGGGCATGACGAACCTGGACGGCAAGCCGCTGGGCACCTTTAAGACACCTTCCACGACGATTGACGCCGACGATTTCACGGCGGAAAACATTACCTTTGAAAATTCCGCGGGGCCGGTCGGGCAGGCGCTGGCAATCCGGGTGGACGGCGACCGCGCGATTTTCCGCCACTGCCGTTTTCTGGGCTGGCAGGA
>JASHVW010000400.1 GCA_030044395.1 Verrucomicrobiia bacterium | reverse complement strand
CCGGCAATCAATCGTTCGCGGAAATCCCTGTCCACGCCGAGAATTTTTGACGATTCAATACAGGCGGAAAAGAGATTGCGTGTAATTTCCGATTGAAACGTTGATCCGAGGGAGATTGACGCCTGCCGGCCATCGGGCAGTTCAAACTGATTTTCCGGCGATGCCGCAGGCGCAACGACGAGCCAATGGTGCTGCGGGTCCTCGATCAGGATGTCGGAATAAAACTGCGCGGCTCCTTTCATGATCGGGTATGCCCATCGCAGGAATTTTTTGTCATGCGTAAAGAGCCAGTGGTCCCACAAATGCTGGCAAAGCCAGCCGGAACCGCTGGTGGTGGCGCCCCATGATGCGCCCTCGCCCGGCGACGTGAAACCCCACGGATTGGTGATGACATGCGCCACCCAACCGTCCGCGTTGTAGTAGTCACGGGCGGTTTTTTCGCCGGGCGTTTGCAGAGAGGCGATCAAAGCAAAGAGCGGCTGGGTCAAATCCGACAGGTTGCAGACTTCCGCGGGCCAATAATTCATCTCCACGTTGACGTCCAGATGCCAGTCACCGTTCCACGGCGTGTTAGTTTCTTCGGCCCAGATCCCCTGCAAGTTTGGGGGAAGCCCACCGGGTCGTGACGACGAGATCAACAGGTAACGGCCAAAATTGAAATACAATGCCGCCAGGCCGGGGTCACCGCCGTGTTCCCTGGCCCACTCAATCCGGTCGGGCGTCGGCAGGCTGGCTTCTTCGCCGTTGGCCGGATTGAGAAATAGTGAAACCCGATCAAAATATTTTTGGTAATCCGCGACATGCGCCAGGCGAAGTGACTCGTAAGATTTTTTTGACGCGCGATTTATGTCCCGAAGCGAGGCCGCCAACGGATCCTTGGTTTGCCGGCCGGCGAACCCTTGATAGTCGGTGGCCGCCGAGATGAGCAAGACGACTTCGGAGGCGTTGCGGACGCTTAACACATTATCATGCGTCGAAAGTTCACCGCCCCGGTTCAGAACACGAACGCGCGCGGCGTATTTCAGGCCTTTGCCGTCCGTGCCGTTATCCAGTTGTCCGGTCATCACCAGGCCATTTGTGCCATCAATAACGGTATTGAAGCGCTCCAGCCGGTCGAGGCTCGCTTCGAATGAAATCTGCCCCGGCTGATTTGCCGTCAGATGCAAAACCATCACCTGGTCGGGAGCGCTGACGAACATTTCCCGGTTGAACGTGACACCGCCGCGTTGATATTCCAGGCGCGTCACCGCGTCGCTGAGGTCCAGCGCCCGCTGATAATTCAGAGCCGGCGCATGGGTGTCCGATGGAAACGCGAGGCGCAGGTTGCCGAGCACTTGATAGCAGCCGTATTGGGCGCCGCCGGAACCGGGGCCTTGGCAGGTGAAATGCGAATTCATCAGCGCCTCGGCTTCGACATTTTTTCCTCCAAGCAACAACCGGCGGATTTCGGGGAGATATTTGAAGGCATCCGGACGGTCAGCGTCCTGGCGCGAGCCGGACCACATTGAGCTTTCAT
The DNA here is from genome assembly GCA_030044395.1 of Verrucomicrobiia bacterium. Lineage (GTDB taxonomy): Bacteria > Verrucomicrobiota > Verrucomicrobiia > Limisphaerales > UBA11358 > UBA11358. The sequence goes on along the minus strand of JASHVW010000400.1, from coordinate 2,673 downwards.
TCAGCACGATTCGTTCGTCATTTACGCCGCCGAACATCATGGCGCCGAGCCGGCCATTTCCCATCGGGGTTGATTCGGTAAAATTCGTGGCCGGAGACTTGAACCAGATCGTTGTTTCCGGCGCAAGCGATTCATTGGCATTGCTGGCAAAGGGCAAGAACGCGGCCAGGGTAAAAACCAGGAAGCAGAACGCCCTTTGGCCTTCTTGCGTTGTGGAAAGACTCGTTTCGCGATTGCGCATGAGATGGGAGCATGAACCGAAAATGCGTAAGCGCTTGGAAGTCAACGGTCGCATGTTTCGGTTCATGGGGAGCCTTAACGATTTTGAAATCGCGCATGGTGACCATGAACGCTGGCGGAAAGTTTTAGATGGAGTAAGCTCACGCTCGCTGCTATGAGGTTCATGGGAAGATTCCGTTCGCTATTACGCATGTGACGGGAGCATGAACGGATTCGGTGTTTGCGGCCGCGTAAACGCGGGACTCCAAACGAATGAAAGTTTCAGCGAAAGAATCCACGCAGTTTGCTTCATTTGCTTTCCGAAACACCAGCCGATTCCAGGTCAACAACACAAGCCTCAATCGCATGCGCACACGATGGGACGACGCCATCGCGCATCAGTTCGGCGCCGGTGAACGTCTTGCCGTCCTGCGGCATGGCTGGCCGGCCGGGCGCGGGGTTGAGTTCGCGAATGGTGTACTGGCGGACCGGGTCAAGTCCTTGCGGATACACGGGAGCCTCATCTCCGTCCTGCAATTGGAACGCAAACACAACAGCGCGGGAGCGGTCAGGCGACACAAAATCCAGCGCGCCCCGAAAGCCCTGGTGCGGATCCTCGAGCCGGTACAGATCGCCGGTGGCAATGACGTCCCGGATTTGTTTATACGCCGAGATGGCGCCGGTGAGGATGGCTTTGTCCTGCGCCGACATTTTCGTCAGGTCGAGGTCCATGCCAAAGCAGGCGCTCATCGCCACACAGCAGGCAAAGTGAATGGGACGGTCGCCGGAATGGGTGACGTGGCTGGCGATGGCCATTGGCGGAAAGAAATAGGAATAATCCCATTGCATGAGCACGCGCGTGACCGGATCGGTATTGTCGCTGGGCCAGAATTCATCGAAGTATTTCAGCGCGCCGTAATCCGCGCGTCCGCCGCCGCCCGAGCAGAGCATCAGCGTTGTGTCGGAAAAGGTTGTGGCAGTTTTCCGCATGAGGGCGTAAAGGGCGTTGACGTAATCAATCCAGAGTTCCGACTGGCGGTTTGGGGCCAGATAGGAGGAGCCCGGCTGCGTCAGGTAGCGATTGCAATCCCACTTGGCGTAGGTGACATCCGGCGTGTCCAGGATATTCTTGATGGCATCCCATTCGAATTCCTGGACCGCGGGACGGGTGAGGTCGAGGACGAGCTGATTGCGCTGCAATTCCAGCGGCCGTTTTGGCTGGCGGATCACCCAGTTGGGATGTTCATGGAACAAGACACTGTTCGGATTTACCATCTCCGGCTCCATCCAGATGCCGAAGCGCAAACCTTGCTTTACGGCGTCGGCGGGCAGCGGGGCCAGACCGTTCGGGAACCGTTTCCGGTTGGCCTGCCAATCGCCCAACCCGGCCTCGTCATTGATGCGCGGGTATTTATTGCCAAACCAACCATCATCAAGCAGAAATAGTTCCGCGCCAATTGCCTTTGCCGGAGCGAACAAGTTCGCGATGCGCTCGAAATCAAAGTCGAACCCCGTCGCCTCCCAATTGTTCAACAGGATTGGGCGGGCCTGGTGGCCGTTGCGCATGCCAAAATCGCGCGCCCACCGGTGCAGTTTTCGGCTCATGTCACCCACCCCCTGATCGCTCCAAACCCAGATCATCCTTGGCAGGATTAAGGTTTTGTCGGGCTCCAGGTAATAGGCGGAAGCGAAGGGATTGACGCCGCAGAGCGCCCGGATGCCCTCGGCGTTGTCGGCGAACTCGCATTGAAAACTGCCCGACCAGGCCAGGCAACCGCCAAGGACTTCGCCGTTGGTTTCGGTGGCCTGTCCGTTCAACGAAAGAATAAAGTTGGGATTTTGAAATTGACCGGCCCGCACTCCGAGTTTTGAATCCAGGACCTTGATGCCCGGCGTAAGTTCCTCCGTAATGGGCGCCAGCATTTCCTTCGACCAATCGCCAAAGAAATGGGTCAGATAAACGTTCGTGGTCAACAGCAGCGACGTCGAAGTCATCCGCTGCAATGTCACCGGGCCGGGTTCCTCATGGCGGATTTCCGTCCATTCCTCAATCACGTCCTCGTCGTAGTGCGTCCGGAAGCAGAGACTGACTTCAAACGGGTAGGCCGGGTCGTGCAAATGAATGCGGGTCAATTCGATGTCCGGGGATTCATTCGTTTGAGCCAGGCCGTCGCAAATGAGGGCGGTCGAAGTGTTGCCGTCGGCGTGAACGACCTGCAGCGCCGGTTCCCAGACATAGCCGTCACCAGCCGGCGGATAGCATTCGTCATCCGGAGTAAGTTTGCCCCCCGGGTCCGGCATGCCGATGGGGAACTGGCAGAGCCGGCCGTCGTTGCTCACCTGAAAGTTGATGGTAAAACTTTTGGTCTTGAGGCTGAGATCGCGATCTGCCGCCATGTCCTTCGAATCCAACGGCGAGAGCGATAGGGATTGGGCAAACATCGCCGGCGTGAT
>JASHVW010000399.1 GCA_030044395.1 Verrucomicrobiia bacterium | reverse complement strand
CCGTGCCTTTGCGCCTTTGCGTTGAATTTCACCCGGTTTTTCATAATGACTTCGTGTCCGCCGCGTCTCTTAAACCATCGCCGAGAAAGTTGAAAGCCAGAACGGTGACAAAGATGGCTGCGCCGGGCGCGAGCAGCCAGGGGTAACTTTGCAGGTATTCCGTGTTTTGAGCGGCGGTGAGCATATTGCCCCAGCTCGCGTTCGGCTCCTGGATGCCCACTCCCAGAAAGCTCAACACCACTTCGCCGAGGATGTAATAAGGCACGCTCAACGTTGCCGCCACGATCACGTAAGAAAAGGTGTTGGGCAGAATATGGCGGATGATGACCTTCAGGTGTGATTGGCCGATGGCCCGCGCCGCCAGCACAAATTGCTGCTCGCGCAAGGAAAGGGTCATCCCCCGGATTACCCGCGCCATGCTCGCCCAGCCGATGAAGCTGAGGATGATAATAATCATGGCATACACTTGCGCGGAACTCATGCCGGGAGGAAAAGCATTTCGCAGGGAAATGATTAGATAGAGCGCGGGAATGGACATGATCAATTCACAAAGCCGCATAATCACCGTGTCCGTGGCGCCGCTGAAATAACCGGAAATGCCGCCGATCATCATGCCGAAGCTGAACGAGAGCAGGATGCCCACCAAGCCGATGGACAGGGAAATTTGCGAGCCATATAGCAGGCGCGAGAAGATGTCCCGTCCGAACTGGTCGGCGCCGAAAAGATAAACCGGGTATTGATCGTCGCCAGTGCCGAAGAGACGGACGGAGGCGGGGATGAAGCCGAACAATTCGTATTGGTCCCCGCGAATGAAAAAATGCAACGGCCGGGTGTCGCCGGAAATTTCGTGGTAATTGAAATCGTCGCCGCTCGAATGGTAACGGGCGACGACCAGGTGAAAGTCCTGGAAGTGCGGCCAATTCGGCGGATGGAATGAATTATTGGTGTCAATCCGATCATACCGGTACGGCGAGATGAACCCGGCAAAGAGCGCGACCGAATAGAGAAAAATCAGGATAACGCCGCCGGTCATGGCGATTTTCCGGCGTCTGAGCCGTTGCCAGAACAATCGCCACGGCGAAGGAATGGCGCCCATTTCAACGGTTGGAATTGGCCCGGCGGTTTCCATTTAATTTGAAATTAAGTTCAACAATGTAAAAATCTCAAGTGTAACGGGTTAGAAGATTAGGCTCGTCGTTTCAGGATTTCGATGCCAAATTTTCCATTTTTGAGCGGTTCATTGCCAATCAATCGAACGGGTTGATAATTTTGGCGGACCCATTGCATGATGTCCGCAGCAAAGCCGGGCGACCCAAAATAACCCGCGCCGAATTCCGAACTGTCGCGCTCGACCAGGAAAATGTAGTCGGGCGGGCTTTGCTCAAACGCCGCGGTCATTGTTTGCGGACCCAGCGCATCCAGGATGACCGGTTCCCAGGAAAGACAGGGCGTGGAATTGACGCGGCGTGTCAGGAAATTCAGCATGACGCCTTCAGGCAGAACGGCGAGGGTTGCATGGGTTGGAATATTATTTTGAATCCAGTCAATGGCCTGGGAAACATCCATGCCGGTTTGCGAGGGTGGGCCAAAGGCAAGTATGCGGTCCGCGCCCGGTCCTACCGGCACGTTTTTATCCGCATAGATCAATTGCGACTGGTAGAAAAGGCTTCCAAATCCAATGAACAACGGAATACAGATGGTGGCGCAGAAATAACGGCGCGGGACGGCGAATTTTTCCGCCAGCAAATTCGGGAGCAGCCAAAGCAGCAGATAAATCGCGCCGACAAAAGCCGGCATTCCGAGGACGAACCCGTAATGCCAGATGCGTGGGAATAATCCCATTTTGGACAGCATCACCAGGCCGAACACGCTCCACAACAGCGGGAAGACCGGCTCCTGGCGCGCGGACAACCTTTTATAGTTGCGGCAAATCAGGACGCAGGCGGCCAAACTCAGAAATGGGAGCGTGGCGCCGCAGGAACGCCAGTCGAAGGATGCGGCGCCGAGCACGAGCGGAGAGATCAGCAACAGATAAACGATGAACGGTGACTGGATCCGCTCCGATTTCAGATGGACCACCCGCTTCAAGGCAATGGCGTAAAAAGTAACGATAAAAAAAACCGCGATGGATTTAATGGCGATTTGTTCCAGACGAAATCCCGGTTCGTCGAATCCAAGGCACCATTGGTAAAATGGATTTTTAACGACGCCCGGTTGAAACAACGGCAGCCAGCCGAAAATCACGGAGCGAAAACTCTCATGCCAACTCTCCACGCGGAGGAAGAGCAAAAAGAATGACAGCGCCGGCAGCAAGGCTGCGGCGATGAATACCGCCAGCGATTTTGCGGCAAACGCCGCCGGACCGCGGCTCTGCGAGCCACGGTAGGCAGACCCGCGCTCCGATGACATGTTCATGGTGAGGGCAAAGAGGATGAATCCAGCCGCGACACTGACCGCGAGCGCGAAAAAGATGTCCGGTTTGGTGAGGAAGACCAGTCCCGCGCAAAAGCCGGCGGCGATGGCGAATCGCAAACGGAGTTTCGTTGCACAATCCGACAGCAGCGAAATCGCGAGGATGGAAAGCAGCAGCCCATGCAAGGCTTCATGGGCGTAGGGAGTGATGTAATTATAATTTCCGGTCAGCGTGTATTGGTTAAATGCGAAAACCAGGACAATTCCGAGGCAAATCGTGGTGGCGGTGAGCACGTCAGTTGCCTCAAGAAAACGGCGATATATCAAGGCCAGGGTGGCGGCGACAAAAATCAAATTGGCTGCGACAAGGGTAAGGAGCGAAGCGCCGAAAATTTTAAACAGCAACGCGTTGAAATATTCGGAGAACGGGCCGCCGCCAATGTAAAATAAATCGCGATACAAAACCGCGCCCGTGGAAATCCGCCAGGGAATGTAAAGTTGCGTGCCGAAATCCACGATGAGGTCCGGCCACTTGCGCCAGGTCAAGGCGGCGGCCAGCACAAAGACGATTGCCACGATGGCCAGGCCGAGCCAGCGGGAGCGGCTGAAGCTGTTTTCAATTTTTTTGATAAAATTTTTTCTGCCAGGCGGCCTGTTTCTTTCCGGCCTCCCGCAAAAACGGGGCGAATGCCCCGATGTTCAAAAATCTTTCATTGAGCCAACGCCAAGGCTGCCGGAGCGGA
>JASHVW010000398.1 GCA_030044395.1 Verrucomicrobiia bacterium | reverse complement strand
AACGGGCACGACGGTTGCTCTCATGGTTTTTGATCTAATTGTTTATAAACACAGACACCGACAACGCATGATTTGTATAAAATTCTTTGAGACAGCCTGGATATTACAGGAATTTAAAAAAGGAGAAGGCACCGATGAAATGTTGGACCGGAATGGGATTGGGAAGCCGCCGGAGATTTGCCCGACCGAATCAACGTTGTGCTGCGCTTCGTCAGCGGGCGCATCCGCCAAGTGTCCAATTTCGTAGAGGCCCAAGCCGCAAGGTGCTCCAGAAAGAGACATGCTTTCTGCAAGAGTCCGCATCGTCACCGCTTTCATCCGTAAAGAAAATAAACCGGCCCGAAAGAATGAACGCTCAAATCGCCAGAATGTTTAACAGCAGCGCCCAAAATGTCCGATTGCCAGTTACGAACGGTGACAGATTCGCACTATTTAAAGACGACAAATTGCTCATGCGAAAGAGCATGCTCACCCGGTGGGCGTGGCAGCAGATTTTCAATTACACGCCCCGCGAAAGCGGGGGGGCGGTTGCCTGGACACGATTAGAGTCGGTGGATTGAAGAAAAAACGAACAAAAATCCAAAACGCAAAGAAATTAAAAATGAAGAAAGCACTCATACCCATGATCATCGTTACCCTGGCCGTTGCCGGGTGCGCCACCAAGCCGGTGGTTTCCAATCCTTATAATGCCAGTGTGGTGGTGGAATCACAGGACGAAAATCACTTTCGTATGTTGAAACCCGAATTGAACACCACGATGAACCTCGATCAGGTCGGCGCGGAGTTGAATCTTCTCCACAAGAAGGGCTGCGATTCGGCTGCCGTCGTCTTCGAGAACTTTGATGAGCCGCAAATGCCGACCGATTTCGACGGCACCCCTTCGACGTTAGATCACCGATCTGGGCGGACTACCGACATCTTCGTTACCCTCAGGAGCGCACACTATTCTCAAATTACATTCCTGCAAGGAGATGGAAAGACGTTCAACGCCCTGCCAGTGGTCGGCGCGTTTAATTGAGGAATCCTCCGATTGCGGGAAAGCCACGACACTTGACAGCAACAGCGTCCAGGCGCGCCAACCTTTAATACGACTTCGGCAGGGACGACGCGCCGTGTCGATCCTGCTGCAGCCAGCTCGCGGAGAGCCTCCCGTTTCTTCCGGACCAAAAGGTTTGGCCGATTTTATATCGCTGCGTTGGGTTCTTCCCGGAGAGCTCATGTGTATCCCCTTTCCTTTAATTGAAATCCTTTCGGCTTCAAGCAGCCGCATCGGCCGCGGAGGCGAAATCCGAACTTCGGCCAAAAGCCACCCTTTAGAATTATTCTAAATCTTGACATGGGACGCATGAGCCGATAGTTTGCCTTGGTGAGTGCCGCGGAGAAAAAACCGGATATATTCAACGAACGCTTGAACACGCTCGGTTTTCGTTTCACGCCCCAGCGCCGGCGCGTCTATGAGGTGCTGCTCGGAAAGCGGGATCACCCGACCGCCGACGAGGTTTTTGTCCGAGCCAAGAAACAAATGCCGGAAATCTCGCACGCGACCGTCTATAACTGCCTGGATGCGCTGGTGGAGTGCGGACTGGTACGGCAGGTGCAATTGGACCGCGGGGCGACGCGGTTTTGTCCGAACATGCGCGAGCACTGCCATTTTTACTGCGACGATTGCGACACGGTTTTTGATGTTGGTTTGCCGGTCAAAGCGCAGGACGGAGTGGCGCTGCCAAAAGGCTTTCGAGCCAAACGATTTGAGATCGCCATTCACGGCGTCTGCGCCGATTGCGCCAAAAAAGATTGATTTTTTATGCCAACAGCAACCGACACCATCGAGGGATTGGTACAACAGGAATACAAGTATGGATTCTATACGGACGTGGAAACGGAATCCGCGCCGCCCGGATTAAACGAAGACATCATCCGGCTGATTTCGCGGAAGAAAGGCGAGCCGCAATGGATGACGGATTGGCGGCTCAAAGCGTATCGCCACTGGCTGACCATGGAGGAGCCGCAGTGGCCGAAGATTCATCACGAAAAAATTGATTACCAGGGCATCACTTATTTTGTCGCGCCCAAGAATCAAGCCGACGGGCCCAAAAGCCTGGACGAAGTGGATCCGAAACTTTTGGAAACTTATGAGAAGCTCGGCATTCCGCTAAAAGAGCGCGAGCGGCTGGCCGGCGTGGCCGTGGACGCCGTGTTCGATTCCGTAAGCGTGGGCACAACGTTTCAAAAACAACTGGCGGAAAAAGGGGTCATTTTCTGCTCCATGAGCGAAGCCATCCGCGAACATCCTGAGTTGGTGAAAAAATACATCGGCATGGTGGTGCCCTATACGGACAACTTCTTCGCTGCGCTGAATTCCGCGGTTTTTACCGACGGCTCGTTCTGCTACATTCCCAAAGGCGTGCACTGTCCGATGGAACTTTCCACGTATTTCCGGATTAATGCGGCGAAATCCGGTCAATTCGAGCGGACGCTCATCGTTGCCGACGAAGGCGCGTATGTGAGCTATCTGGAAGGCTGCACCGCGCCAATGCGCGATGAAAACCAATTGCACGCTGCGGTGGTGGAGCTCATCGCGCTCGACAACGCGGAAATCAAATACAGCACGGTGCAAAACTGGTATCCCGGGGACGAACAGGGCAAGGGCGGCATTTACAATTTTGTCACCAAGCGCGGCTTGTGCAAGGGCCGGAATTCAAAGATCTCGTGGACACAGGTGGAGACCGGGTCGGCGATCACCTGGAAATATCCGAGCTGCGTCCTGCTCGGCGAGAATTCCAAGGGCGAATTTTATTCCGTGGCGGTCGTAAACAATTACCAGCAGGCCGATACGGGAACGAAGATGGTTCATATCGGCAGGAACACCAAGAGCACGATTGTCTCGAAGGGCATTTCCGCCGGGCGCGGGCAGAACAGCTATCGCGGCCTGGTGGAAGTGCGGAAGCACGCCGCGAATGCGCGGAATTTTTCGCAATGCGATTCCATGTTGATTGGCAACAAATGCGGCGCGCACACGTTCCCGTATATCGAAGTAAAAAATACGACGGCGAGCGTGGAGCACGAGGCGACGACTTCAAAAATCGGCGAAGACCAGATTTTTTACTGCAATCAACGCGGGCTGGCGACACAGGACGCCGTGAACATGATCGTGAACGGTTTCTGCAAGGAGGTCTTCAAGGAACTGCCGATGGAGTTTGCGGTGGAAGCACAAAAGCTGCTTGGCGTCAGCCTGGAAGGAAGCGTAGGATGATTTTATGAACGACAAAACTGTTGCCATTGAAGCCATCGCTGCATTGCCGGAAAATTCTTCGATGGAAGAGATCGCCGAGGGACTGCAAATCATGGCGGCAATCCGCAAGGGCAGGGAAGATGTCAAAGCTGGACGGACAAAAACTCATGCCGAGGTCGAGAAGATTTTTGAAACATGGATTTCAAAATAATCCGGACCAATTCGGCGATTGCGGATTTGAAAGAGATTTGTGATCACATTTCCCGCGATAATCCTTCGGCGTCGGAAAAAGTTGGGCGCGGCATCCTGGAACATGTAAAAATTTTGGAAATGTTTCCACTGATCGGCCCGGCCTATCCGCGGCTTTCAGGCGGAACGATTCGGGAGATTGTTTATTGAAACTATCGAATTTTCCATGAAGTAAGCGAAGAATCAAAAACAGTTCATATATTGCGTGTCTGGCATGGCGCGCGAGGCGAACCGGAATTTACAAAATGAGCAAACCAATCCTTGAAATCAAAAATCTCTCGGCGGGCGTTGACGGCAAACAAATCCTTAAAGGGGTGAGTCTCACGGTCGGCGAGGGCGAGGTCCACGCCGTCATGGGACCGAATGGCTCCGGCAAGAGCACGCTCGCCGCGGTGCTTGCCGGACGCGACGGCTACGATGTTACCGGCGGCGGGGTCCTTTACAACGGCAAAGACTTGCTGGAACTGGACCCTGAAGAGCGCGCGCGCGACGGTGTTTTTCTCGCGTTCCAATATCCCGTGGAGATTCCGGGCGTCAACAGCACGTATTTTTTGAAGGCCGCGCTGAACGAAATCCGCAAGTCCAGGGGTGAGCCGGAATTGGATGCAATTGAATTTCTCAATCTCGTCAAAGACAAAATCAAATTGCTGGAATTGAACGAGGACCTGCTCAAGCGGTCGGTCAACGAGGGTTTTTCCGGCGGTGAAAAGAAGAGAAACGAAATTTTCCAAATGGCGGTGCTGGAACCCAAACTGGCGATTTTGGATGAAACGGATTCCGGACTGGACATTGACGCGCTGAAAGTGGTTTCCCATGGCGTCAACAAGTTAAAGAGCAAAGACAAGTCGCAATTGGTCATCACGCATTATCAACGGCTGCTCAATTATATTATTCCTGATTTTGTGCATGTTCTGGTGGATGGCAAAATTGTCCGCACCGGCGGCAAGGAACTGGCGCTGGAACTGGAAGCCAAAGGATACGACTGGATTCTTAAGCATATTTGATTAAAATTGGCGCATGAATCTGACTGAAGAGCAACGTCAACGCGTCACGGCGTGGATTTTGCAGGGCGCCAAACTTTCCGAAATCCAAAACCGGCTGCTGTCCGAATTCGGAATCAAGCTCACCTATATGGAAGTCCGCCTGCTGGTGGATGACCTCAAATTGACGCCGAAAGACACCGAACCGCCAAAAACTCCCGAGCCGGCCCCCGCGCCCAAAATCGCCGAGGAAAAGAAACCCGCGCCTGCCGGCGGCAAGGTCTCCGTAAGCGCGGATCAAATCGCGCGCCCGGGCGCGGTGGTTAGTGGCAAGGTGACGTTCAGCGATGGCCAAAAGGCCGATTGGTATCTGGATCAGATGGGCCGGCTGGGCGTGGTGCCGGCGCAACAAGGTTATAAGCCGCCCGCGGCCGACGTGCAGCAATTTCAGGCGGCGTTGCAGGAGGAACTGCAACGGATGGGACTTTAGGGCATTTTGATTCGTTTCATAGTCACAAAAAATTCAGATGCGACAAACATTCCGCGATTGGGCCGAAGATTTTGAAACGTTCATCCTCGAAGTCATTTTCGAGCACCGTCGCGGTTTAAAATCGGACGTTACCCGTGGGGCTTTGTTCGGCAGTTCAAAAATTTTTCAAGTCCTCGTCAAGCTCCGGCGCTGGCTTTACAACGTCCGCATTCTTCGCGACAAAACCCTGGGCGTCCAGGTCATCGCCATCGGCAATTTGACGGTGGGAGGCACGGGAAAAACCCCGGTGGTCGAAAAATTCGCGCGCGAACTGCGCGACGCTGGGCGCAATGTGGCCATTCTCTCCCGCGGTTATCGTTCCAAACCGCAGCCGTTTCACGTCTGGCTGGCCAATAAATTTTTTCTTCGCGACGACCAGACGCCGCCGCGCGTGGTGTCCGATGGCAAGTCGCTGCTTCTCGATTCGGAAATGGCAGGCGATGAGCCGTATATGCTGGCATCGAATTTGCGGGACGTCGTTGTCCTTGTGGACAAAGACCGCGTGAAAAGCGGGCGGTATGCGATTGAGAAATTCGGCTGCGACACGCTGCTGCTTGACGATGGGTTTCAATATTGGGACCTGCGCGGCCGCCGCCATGATATCGTGTTGGTTGATTGCCAGCAGCCATTTGGCAACGGCCATTTGCTGCCGCGCGGCACCTTGCGGGAACCGGTGTCGCATCTCGCCCGCGCCCACACGATCTTCATCACCAAAAGCGACG
>JASHVW010000397.1 GCA_030044395.1 Verrucomicrobiia bacterium | reverse complement strand
CCAAAAATTCCTTGAGCACGGCCGCGTTGTTCATTTCCGGGTCTTTCGCCGCAAAAAGTAGCGTGACCTCATCTTTTCGCATCGCATTTAAAAGTGGTTCGAACGCGGCGCGATTCTTCCGCAATTCCGCCCGGTAACGCTTCTGAAACCCAGCCCATTTGGCCGGGTTGTGCCCGAACCATTTTGTCAATAGCACGCTGGGCGCGACGTCCCGCAGCCACGTTACGGAGGAAAGCGCGCTCCTTTTGATGCCGCGCGGCCAAATGCGATCCACGAGAAAACGCGCGCCATCGCCGGGAGACGGTTCATCGTACACCCGCTTGATTTGGATTCCATGTACTTTCCGCGGCATTTCGCCCTCCTTTCGTCTGCGCCATTTCAAATCACCATTCCTCACCTTGTTTGGCAATGGGGACAATAAAATGTGCTCCGGCCTGCTTGCGGCATGCGTCGAAGGGCCGTCCCGCATTTCAGGCATGGCTTGCCGGCCCTGCCATAAACCCGCAGCCGCCTTTCGTAATACCCTTCGCCATCATCAGAAAAATAAAAGAGGTCGTCGGATTTCCCGCTCAACGTCTTCAGCGGCACTGTACTCCCGTATTTTATCGCCTCTTTCAAAACGTCCCGGATGCCGCGCCATAGCCGTTTGACCTCCGAAAATGTCAATCGGTTCGACGGCCGTTTCGGCGACAGGCGCGCGCGAAAAAGGGCTTCACTGGCGTAAATGTTGCCGATGCCGGCAACGAGACTTTGATCGAGTAATTTTATTTTGACAGCCTGACGTGATCGTTTCAATCCGACCGCCAGGGATTCCGGTGAAAAATCCCCGGCCAGTGGCTCGGGGCCAAGCTTTTGGATCGGTGATAAATCCAAGGTCATCCGCCCAAAGTAGCGGTAGTCTTCGTAAATGAAATTCCGGTCGCCCAGGTCAAAATGAATTGCAGCGTGTTTCGGCAGCTCCTCATTCTTCAACGCCACAAACATTCTCCCCGACATCCCCAAATGTCCAAGTACTCGAATGGATGCCTTTGCGCGTCTGAGCCGAAAGAGCAGATATTTTCCGCGTCGCGACACGCCGATGAACTTGGCGCCGGTGAGCGTCTTTCGAAACACTTGGGGCAAATCCGGCCGCACGGCGCGCTTTCGGTGAATGTCCACCTCGCGAATGATTTTGCCGTGGAGCAGGGCACGGAGGCGCCGGGCCAAAATTTCAACTTCGGGCAGTTCGGGCATCGCTGAATTTTTATTTAACGGGCTAAATGTCCAGTGCGCAAATCTTTTTCGGAAAATGCCAGTCAGCCTGCATGCTCCTTTAGCAGAGCGATCACTTCCGCATCTGTCACTTGTGAAAACTCCTGGTAAAATTGTCCCACTGCCGAAAAGGCGGCGTCGGCGGACAAAACTTCCACTTCATCGGCCAGACAGCGCAGCCGCGCGACGGATTCAAGGGAAGCGACGGGTGCCGCGATGACAATTCGTTTCACGTTCTGGCGGCGCAACGAAACTGCCGCGGCTTCCGCTGTGGCGCCCGTGGCCAGGCCGTCGTCCACGAGAAGAACGGTTTTCCCTTCGAGCGAGGGCACTTCCCACAGATGAAAACAACGGCGATATTCCTGCAACCGCGTTCTTTCCTCAGCAATGACCTTGTCCAAGTCAGCGCGCGGCACTGGAAACTCAAGGAGCGATTGCTCGTTGATAAAAACAGAATCCGGTTCGGCCAGGGCGCCCACGGCAAATTCACGCTGCAAGGGGTGGCCGATTTTGCGGACCACCAGCACATCCAGAGGCGCCATCAACTCACGAGCTACTTCGGCGGCAACAACGACTCCTCCCCGCGGCAATCCCATGACCAAATCCGCCGCAATCCTGCGCTGGTTCAAAAATTGACCGAGTTTTCGGCCGGCATCCTGGCGGGAGGCGAACTTCATGCCTCACGATTGGACCGTTTTTGGAAAAATGCAATCCGTTCGTTTGGACCGGAGGAGCAGATTGTTCGAGCCCAATTCAGAAATCCGCAACCATTGGTCGAGAAATTCTCCTTAAAAGTTCTCGTGAGATGGTCTATCGTCAAAGCGTCGGCGAGACACGCGCTCAACTGACCAGGGTGCCTACTTTTTCGCCCAAAACGACCCGCTTTAAATTGTGCGGTATGGAAAAATCGAAGACGATGATTGGCATTTTGTTGTCCATGCAGAGCGAAAGCGCAGTCGAGTCCATCACCTTCAATTGCCGCTGCAACGCTTCCAGATAGGTGATATCCTCGAATTTTTTTGCGCCGGGGTTTTTCTTCGGATCGCAATCGTAAATCCCATCCACCTTGGTGGCTTTCATAATGACTTCGGCCCCGATTTCCGTGGCGCGCAACGCCGCCGCGGTGTCGGTGGAAAAGTATGGATTTCCCGTGCCACCGCCAAAAATGACCACGCGACCCTTTTCCAAATGCCGGACGGCGCGGCGGCGGATGAATGGTTCGGCAACCTGTGACATGGCGATGGCGCTTTGCACGCGGGTCGGGCACCCCAACTTCTCGAGGGCATCCTGAAGGGCCAGCGCGTTAATCACGGTTGCCAGCATGCCCATATAATCGCCGGTAGCCCGCTCGATGCCCCGTTCGCTGCCGCTCAAACCGCGAAAGATATTTCCGCCGCCCACCACCGTGACGACCTGCACACCGAGTTGGCGGACTTCACAAATTTGTTCAGCCATGTGATGCACCGCTTCCGGCAGGATGCCAACGCCGTGTGCGTCGCCGAGCGACTCGCCGCTCAGCTTGAGGAGGACGCGGGAAAACTTGGGCTTTTTGGCGGTGGTCATAAAATTTGAGGCGCGCGAAGCATTCGCGAGAGTTTAACAGAAGGACATCAAAGGTCAAATCTTTGCAGGGGCCCCGCTTTCCAACCCTGCTTTCAATGAATCGCCGCACCGTCACTCCGGAATGACTAATGACTGAACCATAATGGCGAAGAAATCCGAAGCCCCAAGCCGGAACCCAGAGTGAACGGCAAACACCGGCAATTTTCTATCTTCCATTCCTTATCGTCGTTATCTCCGTTTCTGTCCGCGACAGCGCCTCGAGGCAACTCTTGGCCTCTTCCTGAAGCAATTTGCGCTCCCGGGCGTTCAGCCCGCGCGGATCGAACCGGTGCCGATAATGCAAGCGCAGCAACTCTTGCAACGGCGCGCGCAAATCGTCAAGAGCCGGGTTTTCGAGCGCGCGGGCCAGCCAATCGGACAGCGGTTCGCCGGGTGGCCGTGGGGCGCCGCGTTGGGCCAGTTTTCGTTCGAGGGCGTAGAACTCCGAATCCAAACCCGGCCAAAAGACAGGTGCAGCGCTTTTTCCGTCTGCCTTTTTCTGCCGGCGGCGTCCGCGCCGGAAGACAATTCGCGCCAGCAGAGCGCCCAGGACCGGGATGAGTCCCCATAAAATATATTGGCGCATGTTGCCCTGGCCCCAGCGGAATTTCGCTATCTGGAAGCCGACCCATGACCAAAAATCGTCAAAACTTTGCATCGACGATGACCGGTCGCCTTCTATTTTGATCCATGAGGCAGGCGTCGTGTCAAAGTCCTCCCAGGTCCTCGCGCGCGCGTTCCACACCAGGCACCACGCATGGGCGTCCCTCTCGCGCACCAAATAGCCGTGACGGGAGGCCTCATGCACATAGTAACCAACGGCATATCGGGCGGGAATTTTCAGTTCGCGCAGCAACAAGACAGTGGCCGTGGCAAAGTATTCGCAATGCCCGCTCCGCGTGTGCAGGAGAAAGCGCGACAACGGGGTTTCATTGGTGGACGTGACCAGCGTCCCCCGGCCTTGCCAGATGCTGTAGGAGAAATTCCGTTGAAAAAATCCCGACACCTGATTCAGGATTTTTTGTTCATTGTGGGTGGAAATGTTCATTTCCGAAACAACCTGCTTCAGAGCTGGCGCTTCATTGGTCGGGACATGGAGATCCCGGTTGGTGTCCGGCAGCGCGTCAATTGTTTCCCCCGGGCCGTATAGCGCGTCGAATATAATCAAACCAGGCCCCTCGGCCATCACGTCTCCTTCCGGATTTTTTTGGAGGATGTAGGCGTCCAAATTGTCAAGTTCGCCGTCGCCGATCGGGAGCGGGAGCAGCCCCTGTGGATTGCCGTCAGGCGACCGGTCATTGAGGTAGCAGGCAATGTTTACCGCCTCGAGGTTTTTTTTCCCCGGCACCAAACTCCACGTCAGCTGATTGCCTTGCGCCACGACATTTTCGAGCGCGTTGTTTTCACTGCCAATGAACCACGCATGGGTTCTGGATTGATAAATGCGGTAACTTGCTTCGCGCAGATAGGTTGGCGGCGGATCGTCGTTTTTCGTCTGCAGCCGCATGACGATGGCGCCCGATAATTTCAATTCTCCGATTTGTCCGATGGCGGTGATGCTTTCCTTTGGGTCCGTGTGCGGACGCATCCAGCGCATCATCCAACGGACATTCGATCGCTCCACGTACCGTTGCATCAGGCCGATTCCCTGCTGTCCGAAGTAACTGGCCACCATGGACACCGCCAGGGCAAGGGTCCAGATGGGGATTCCAAAGCGGAGCGAGCGGAACGGCCACAAGGCCCATCCAACGAGGATACATTCGCCGCAGAAAAAGGACATGCCGCCATTGTTTGGGTGAATGCTCGAAGAGAAAAGGCAGACGACAAAATAGGGGTAGGAAACATTGATGTTGGGAATGGGCGGCGTCTTACCGGTGCGTTTCTTTTCCTGCCGGGCGCGCCAACTCCAATACATGGAGAACACCGTGAGCGGCGCCGCCTCATGCGTGCTGTAGGTCTGCGCCGCCACAAAGATAAAGAAACTGATCGGCAACCAGCGCAACCATGATGTGGCGGTGTGAATCGTGGTCATGGCGGCGTTGTGGACGGCGCCGGGGCCGCGAAATATGCCGTCAAAGTTCCCTCCCTCTTCATTTGTGGAAAAGGCATAGATTGCCAGCGTCAATGAAAGCAACGTGCAAAAAGTCGCGATGCGGCGAAAATCCGCCTCCGTCAGTTCCCATCGAATTTTTAAGACCCGCGCGCTTTCGAGAACGATTCCCATCAACACCCCAAGCGGCATCAAGTCCTGTGAGAGGGGATATTGGGACGACTGCCAGCCCCAGAAAAGCAATGCCGCCCCCATCAGCAAGGGAGGCGTCTTCATGGGAACAACCTGGACAAACGTTGAGTCATTTTCCATCATTGTCGCTGAATTTCCCGGTTTTTCAAAAATGAAAAAAATGTTGGTTCTTCCGTCTTCATCCTGCATCTTCTCTACCGGAGATGCCCCTGCATCTTAAAAACCCGTTTTCGTCGCGCTGGCGCATGGCCACCTGGGTCATTGCGTTGGTGATTTTTTATGCCGCTTTCGGCTTTCTGATACTGCCGCCGATCGTCCGCGTCATCGCCGTCAAACAATTGTCCAAACAACTTGGCCGCGATGTTGCGATTGAGAAGGTGGAAATCAATCCATTCGCGTTCTCCACGACAATTCATGGATTCGTCATCAAGGGAAAGGATGGCCAGCCGTTTGTCTCCTGGGATGAACTTTATGTCAACTTCAAATTCTGGTCGCTCTTCGGCAAAGCCTGGGTGGTTCAGGAAATCAGCCTTACGAAGCCATTCGCGCATCTGGCCCGAAACCAGGACGGCACGTTTAATTTCTCCGACATTTTGGCCCGGCTCCCCGCCAGGGCTGCGCCGGCCAAACCTGTGGCCGCCAGGCCCCTGGCTCTGGTCATTGAAAAAATCCGCATCGCCGATGCCACTATGGATTTGGAAAACCGGCAGCCCTATGCCGAAATCACTCCAACTGCCAAACCTCCGGAAGCCGTTGGAACCAGCGAGGCGCCACCGAACTTGTTGATCCTGCGCGCGATGACCAACGCCTTCGACGCGCTCGCCGGCAGCACGAACCAGGTGGGCGCCACTCTCGACGATCTGGATGTGAGCAACGCCGCGTTGCATTTCGAAGACTGGGGAAATTCGCGTCCGGCCAAACTGGATTTGAGCGCCATTAGTTTCGAGGCGACGAATATCTCCAATCTTCCGCTGACGAACCTTACGGCCCGCTTATCGTTGCGCTGGAACACCAGCGGCTCCATCAAGGTGGACACCACGGCATCGCTTCAGCCCTTGGCGGTGGACATTCAATTGGACCTGGACCGGCTGGATCTCGGCACGCTTGATCCCTATCTGGAGCCAAAACTGGATTTGTTCATCCTCGGCAGTGAAGTTGGCCTGCATGGCGCGGTGCAAGTGCGCGCGCCGGCCAATCAATTGCCGAAGGTTGAATTTCGGGGCGATTTCTCGCTCGACAATTTTCACACCGTCGACGGGGTGATGGCGGAAGATTTGGTGAAATGGGGATCCGTGCAGTACAACGGCATGGATGTAAATTTGAATCCCGAAGCCGTTGCAATCAGACAAATTGTCATCCTCAATCCATACGAACGGCTCATTATCGAAACCAACCGGACCATCAATCTGCTTAACGCCTTGCGTCTCACAAATTCGCTCGTGCCCGCCGCCAGCCGGACAAAAGCCGTCGTCGCCGCCAAGGCCCCGGCAGCGACGAAGGCCGCCGCGCCTGCCAGCGCCGTTGTCAACGAAGCGGCAATGCTCCCGCCGATTTCCATAGGTGAGATCGTCATCTCCAACGAAACAGCGGTATATACCGACCGTTCCGTGTCTCCGAATGTGAACCTGAAAATTGAACAGGCTGGCGGGACCATCTCGGGGATTTCGGAGACCGAACCCGCGCAGATTGCTCTTCACGCGGTGATCGAAGGCATCGGCGTCGCCGAAATCACCGGCAGTGTCAATCCCTTCAGCAACACGTTGACCAATCACATAAAAATTGTCGTCAGCGACGTTGATCTCACCCCCACCAGCCCCTATTCGGGAAAATACGCCGGTTACGGCATCGCCGAGGGGAAATTAAATTTGGACCTGGAGTATCAACTCATCGGGCGAAGATTGGATTCCAAAAATGTCATTACGCTCGACCAGTTCACCTTTGGCGAGGAGGTCAGCAGTCCGGACGCCACCCATCTGCCCGTGCGCCTCGCCATTGCTATTCTCAAAGACCGCGAGGGAAAAATCATTCTGGATGTGCCCGTCCAAGGCAGCCTGGATGACCCGAAATTCCGCATCGGCAAGGTCGTCCAGCGCGCCATCATGAATATTCTGGAAAAAGTCGCCACCTCCCCGTTCGCGCTGCTCGGCGCTGCTTTTGGCGGAGGCGGCGAAGAACTAAGTTACGATGATTTCGCGGCCGGCAGCGCGGAATTGACGGCCACCGACGAGAAGAAACTGGATGAAATGGCCAAGGCGCTTTACGAACGGCCGGGATTGCAATTGGAAATCGGCGGCAGCGTTGATCCCGAGGGGGACCGCGAGGGCCTGCAACGCGCCGCGCTGGACACGCAAATTCGCACTTCGGTTTGGATGGGGCTGCGCAAATCCGACCAGGCCAGCAATTCTGTTGACGATATTGTTGTCTCGCCGGATGAACGCTCCGAGTGGATCAAAAGACTCTATCAGCAAGCCCTGGATGATGGCAAAATCACGCCCGACTTCCTCGCCGCCAATACGAATCTTGCCGCCTATGCCGCGGACGTTTTGCCGAAAAAACAATTGAAAGGGGCGACGCTCCTCATGGCTTCCACCGTCGGAAATGCCCAATCCCAGACGAATGCTTATCATACTGTTCTGGTTCCGGCCCCGGACCCGATGGAAGCGGTATTGCTCGCGACGATTCCGGTGAACGACAATGATTTTGAAACGCTGGCCGCAGACCGCGCCAAAGCGGTCGAGCTTTATCTCCTGCAAACCGGCAAGGTTCAATCCTCGCGTCTCTTCTTGAAAAAGGGGACCATCCAAAGCGTCCGACGGGATGGCAGCAGGGTTTATTTGCAATTACAGTGAGATCAGTGCATCAGCCACGCAAAGAACGTTTTGTGGCTGAAAGTCCAAATCACCGCGGCCATGGCGATATAAGGACCATAAGGCATTCGCGATGACCATTCCCGCCGCCGCAACAATATCAGCGCTATTCCGACCGCCGCGCCGATAAACGAACTGATGGCCAGCGAAAAAATGGTTCCCGGCCAACCGATGAACGCGCCAATTGCCCCCATGAACTTGACGTCGCCCAATCCCATCGCCTCTCGCGGCAGGACAATCTCCGCGGTGACACACTCCATGCATGCCACCGCCGCCGGGTCCAGTTTCTCACCGCTGATATCGAGCGCCGCCGGCGAAAGCCGCACGACAACGTTCTTATAGCATCGGTCCACCAGTTCCACCGTCTGCGCGCGCAAGGTTATCACGTCCGATTTGCGATAAAACAACTCGTCGTATGAAATTTCCCTCCCAGGCAGGTGCAGGGACGCCTCCGAGAAAATAATTCTGCTTTCGGACGGCAGTTTCAACCTGTGTCGTCCGAACAACATCTTGCCCATCCGCAAAATTGCATAAACCATTCCTGCGCCAATGATGACGCCCAAAAAACTGCGCCAAAGGCCCAACAGGTTCGAATGGGTGTTTTGCAATTGCGGCAGAAAAAGCGATGCAATCAGTCCGGCAAAAATTCCGCCGAGGGTGATTTCGTCAGGAATGATGAAATGCTCGAAGTCAATAAACGTGGCGCAAATCAGTCCGGAAATAAAGACGGCATAGACCAGGGGCAGGGGGAATGACGAAATGGGAAAATCACGATTTCCGAACTTGAGCCAGCAGGCGAGGAACGCGAGGCCGGTGAGCAATTCCACCCCGAAATATCGCGGTGAGATGCTCGCGCCGCAATTTTTGCATCGGCCGCGCAACGCCAGCCACGTGACGAGCGGAATGTTCAGGTACCAGGGAATGGAATACTTGCAGCGAGGGCAATGGGACGGGGGAGTGACGACGCTGAGGCCCAGCGGCAGCCGGTAAATGCAGACGTTGAGGAAACTGCCGACGATGCAACCAAGAGCAAAAAAACATGCCGACCAGAAATGAAAAGGCAGAGCCGACCAGTCTGCAGTCCACGGCCGCCAGTTCACAGTCGCCAGTCCGCAGCCGGCAACCCACAGTCCTTGAATTGAGTGAATCATTTGAGTTTTTGAATGTTGCTCATAGTTCAAGACTGCCGACTGTGGACTGTGGACTGATAAACTTCCCGCTCCAGCGCGTCGCGCATGATCTTCAGCGGCGCGCGTTTTCCGGTCCAGATTTCAAATGCCCTGGCGCCTTGATGCAGCAGCATCCCGAGGCCGTTGGCGGTTTTGCAGCCGGACCTTTTCGCGGCGGCCAGCAGCCGGGTTTCCGCCGGGCGATAAATCATGTCATAAACCGCGCGGGCTTGTTTCAAGGAAAATTGTTCTTTATCGAACGGCAACGGGTCTCCTGCTCGCAGTCCCGCCGATGTCGCATTCAACACCAAATCCACGTTCGCTTTCGGATAACCGACGGCCAGTCCCACCGACGGAAAATGTTTTTTGATCAATCCCGCAATTTCCCCGGCCTTGCGGGGGGTCCGGTTGACCAGAAAAAGTTCCGCCACGCTTTCCATGGCCAATCTCAACGCCGCCGTCCGGCCCGCGCCGCCCGCGCCCAGCAGGAGAACTTTTGCGCCGCGCAATTGCATTTTCAAGTCCTCGCGCAGCGCGGTGATCATCGCGTCCGCATCCGTATTATATCCAACCGCGCGAATGGATTTCGGGCCTCGGGCATCGCGTTTCAGGGTTCTCACTTCAAACCGGATTGCATTGACGGCGCCAAAAATCGCTGCCGATTCGTCCAGCTCATCCACCATCCCGGGCGCCAGCAATTTATGCGGCAGCGTGAGATTCAAGCCGGCGAAGTTCATCGCCCGGGCGCCGTCAATGGCGGCCCGAAGGTATTTTGGGTCCACCTCGAAGGCGAGGTAGCGCCAGTTCAGCCCGAGGCTGGCAAACGCGGCGTTATGCATCGCCGGAGATGCCGAATGTGAAATGGGATAGCCATAGACCGCGCAAAGGCGCGTGGCGGCATTGATGGCGGGTAGCCCGGATTGTGGCACGCAAAATTTATACGCGGCAATGACTGCAATGTCCAAATGAGATTTCCGGAGCCATTCCTGTTGTGAAACTTGAAATAAAACCAATCCCCCTTTCCGCGGGCGCCTTTGTCCGTTAGCATGGCTCAAATGAAATCGAAGGGTACAGTCTATCTCGTCGGGGCGGGGCCGGGAGACCCGGAATTGTTGACGCTCCGCGGCGCGGAATTGCTCCGGCGCGCCGACGTGATTATTTATGACCTCTTGGTCAACCCGGCTTTGCTCCGCCTGGCCCGTCCGGATGCGGAACTTTTTTCCCGCGGGAAACGCATTGTCATGCCGCAGGAGCGAATCAATGAGATGATGATCTCTCGCGCGCGCGATGGGAAATTGGTCGTCCGGCTCAAGGGAGGCGACCCTTACATTTTCGGACGGGGCGGCGAGGAGGCCGAAGCGCTCGCGGCGGCGAAAGTCCCGTTTGAAGTCGTGCCCGGGGTGTCTTCGATTGTGGCCGCGCCGAACTACGCCGGCATTCCTCTGACGCACCGCGATTTTTGCTCCAGCTTCACCGTGTTCACCGGACACGAAAATTCCGCCGACGCCAAAATCAATCTGCGCTATGAGGAAATCGCAAAAATACCCGGCACCAAAATCGTCCTGATGGGCACGGAAAAATTGGATGAATGGACGCGGTCTCTCATCGCCCACGGAATGCCGGCGGACACGCCGGCGGCCATTGTCGAATCAGGCACGCTCGGGAGGCAAAAATCCGTCTCGGGGACCCTTGCAACGATCGCCGTGCTCGCCAGGGAAAAGGGACTTTCGCCGCCCGCCCTCACGATTCTCGGCAGCGTCGTAAACCTGCGGGACAAATTGAATTGGGCGGAAAAGCGGCCACTGTTCGGCCGCCGGATTGTCGTCACCCGGTCGCGGTTGCAAATGGGCGCCTTCTCGCGGAAGCTTTCCGAACTCGGGGCGGAAATCCTGGAAATCCCCTGTGTCAAAAGCGCCACCCCCGACAATAAGAATGATTTTATTGATGCGCTGTTGTCGCTGAACTCCTATGACTGGCTTGTCTTCACAAGCCCAAATGGTGTTTCAACCTTTTTCGATTTTTTTTTCAAGCGCTTTCATGATTTGCGCGATTTGGGCGGCGCCAGAATTGCCGCGGTGGGGCCGGGCACGGCTGCCAAACTGCGCGAACTGCACCTTCAGGTGGATGCCATGCCCAAAGAGTTCATTGGCAGAAAAATCGCCGAAGCCATGGCCGGGGACGGCAGCATCGAAAACTCGAAGGTCTGCCTCTTGCGCGCTCAAAACGCCAATGCGGACCTGCCGCGTGCCCTCGAGGAATTCGGCGCGATTGTGGATGACATCGCCCTTTACAAAACCGTCGCCGAGACGGACGATTATTTTGGCGCGGCGCGGAATTTTCTGGAACACGGCGCGGATTGGATTACCTTCACGAGCGGCACCACGGTGGAATATTTCCATGCGCGATTCGATTTGCCGCGGCTTATGAAGAAATTTCCGGCGATGAAAATCGCGGTGATTGGGCCGGAGACAAGCAGGGCGCTCCGCGCTTTGAAGGTCGAGCCGGCCGTCGAAGCCAAAGAACACACCCCGGACGGTCTTATTGCGGGATTATTGCGAATAAAATGAAAATACAGAAGAGCCTGTTTGGAACGATGCCTGATGGCGCTGCCGTTGAGCAATTCACCCTCTCCAATGGCAACGGCGTCGTTTGTCAATTGCTCAATTATGGCGTCAGAATTGCCTCTCTCCGGGTTCCTGATGCCAAAGGAAATCCTGCGGATGTTGTTGTTGGGTTCGATCATTTGGACGGTTATTTGCAGAACGACTATATCTCGGCGGTTTGCGGACGCGTGGCCAACCGCATCGGCGGCGCCAAATTTTCCCTTGATGGAAAGACAATAAAAGTCAGCGCGAACGAAGGCGAAAACCAATTGCACGGAGGCAAGTGTGGTTTCGACAAGAAAATCTGGCGCGCGGAAGCCGGGCAAATCGGCGTGGAGTTTGCCTGTGTGAGCCCTGACGGCGAAGAAGGCTTCCCCGGAAATCTGAATGTGAAAGTTATTGTGGCGTTGACCGATGCCGACGAATTGCGGCTCGATTTTACGGCGATCACCGACAAGCCCACGCCGGTCAATCTGACCAGCCATGCTTATTTCAATCTTGCCGGACGCGGCAATGTCCTTGACCACGAATTGATGCTCGCGGCGGATTTTTACACGCCGGTGGATTCGCATTTGTTACCCACCGGCGAAATCAAATCCGTCAGGGGGACCGGCCTGGACTTCACGACGCCAAAAGCGATTGGCTCGCAGATGAAGAAATTTCCCGAAATCGTGTCCGGTTACGACCACAATTTTGTCGTCAACGGCGGAGGAAAATCTCCCGTGCTGGCCGCGCGGGTGCGCGAGCCAATATCCGGCCGTATCATGGAGACTTGGACCACCCAACCGGGGGTGCAACTGTACACCGCGAATCATTTTGATGGATTTGCCGGCCGTGGCGGCGCGCGCTGCGAAAAATTCGGCGGATTTTGCCTGGAGACGCAACACTTTCCCGATTCGGTCAACCATCCGGGGTTTCCCTCCGTCATTTTGCGCCCGGGAGAAACCTACCGCCAAACTTGCATTTATAAATTCATTCATGAACGACTTTGACGCCGCGCGTGAAACCTACCGGAAGATTTCGGCCAACATATCCAAAATCATGCGCGGGCAGGCGGCTTCCACCCGCAATCTCCTGGCCGCCCTCGCCGCCGGCGGACACGTCTTGCTCGAAGATTTTCCGGGTACCGGCAAGACGACCCTGGCCAAGGCCCTGGCCCGTTCAATTGACGCCCGCTTCAAGCGCATCCAGTTTACCCCTGACCTGCTGCCGTCGGACATCCTCGGCGTTTCGATTTTCAACCAGCGAGACCAGCAGTTTCATTTTCATGAGGGGCCGATTTTCACCGATATTTTGCTGGCGGATGAGATCAACCGTGCGTCGCCCCGCACGCAATCCGCGTTGCTCGAAGCCATGGGGGAGAGCCAGGTCAGCGTCGAGGGGGAGCGCCGCGATCTTTCCGCAATGTTTTTTGTCATCGCCACAGAAAACCCTGTCGAATTTCGCGGCACTTACCCGTTGCCCGAGGCGCAAATGGACAGGTTTGCGCTGCAATTCACTCTCGGTTACGTGCCGCCCGAGGAGGAGGTCGCCATCCTCACGGCGCAGGAACACAATCATCCCCTCGAGCTGTTGCAACCCTGCGCGACCCTCGCCGAGATGTTGGCGCTCAAACGCGTCGTCGAAAACGTCCGCATCAGTGATGAGCTGAAGCGTTACGCCGTGGACATTGTGGCCGCCACGCGAACGGCCGCCGGTGTGCAACTTGGCGCCAGCGCGCGGGCTTCGATTTCCCTGATGAAGGTGGCGCAGGCGGCTGCGTTGTTCGATGGCTTCGATTTTGTGGCGCCGGAGCAGGTCCAATCGCTGGCCGTGCCGGTCATCGCCCACCGGCTGGTGCTCGAACCGCAGGCCCGGTTCTCCGGCGTGACTGCGCGCGGCATCGTTGAGGAAATCGTGAGAAAATTAAAAGTACCCGCTTGATGAACCCTTTTTGCCGCTCCCGGATATTGGACAAACTTGACCACAGAAAATGAACTCGCAACCGGCCTATGAGCGTGCCGAATCCGGCCAGGCTTCCAGGTCGTCAAGTCTGTGCGTTTGCTGTTCCTTCTCCCCGGGGGAGAAGGTTGGGATGAGGGCGGGCTTTAAAGACGAACTTTATTTCAAATACAATTCTCTTGCTTCTCCATGCCGGTTGATAGGAGATGTTTCTGTGTTCGTTCGTTGTTGTGAAATCAATTTATAAACTCATTTATCGCGCCTACCACCGTGGCTCTTCCTTCTACCGTTGGTTGCGCCGGCGGTTCACACTGGCGGGATTATGCGTTGTCGGTGGCGCCCTCGTTTCCGGGTCGGTGGGTGGGGATATTGATAATACTGTCACGTATCAGATCTTTGCCTTGTTGCTGGCGATGCTCGTTCTGTCCGTGGGCACGAGCCGCTTTTTTCACGCAAAGTTTTCCGTCTCACGGCAGTTGCCGCGCTTTGGCGCCGTCGGGCAACCGCTCTACTATCGCCTCCGCGTCAGAAACCTTACCGGGCGGCCACAAAAGGGACTGACCGTTATGGAAAATTCCACCGACCCGCGCCCGCCATTTGAGGAATGGCTCGCCTTCCAGCTCGCCGAGAATAAACGGGTGGCGCCGTTTCGGCTGAGCGATCGGCGGCCGAATCCATTCCGGATTGTGGAGATCAAGGACGCTGCCGTTCCGACACTGGCGCCGGGCGGCGAGGCAGAAGTGCGCGCGGAATTATTGCCATTGCGCCGGGGTATCGTGCGTTTTTCGGGCATGATCCTCTCGCGGACCGACCCGTTTGGCCTATTCCGTTCCTTTGTCAAAACGCCGGCGGTAAACTCGATTTTGATTCTGCCGAAACGTTACCATCTGCCATCAGTCCCGTT
>JASHVW010000396.1 GCA_030044395.1 Verrucomicrobiia bacterium | reverse complement strand
CTGGATTCACCGGCACGTGCCGGAAAATGAAATCAGAGATTTATTCGCCGGCGCCGATTTGGTTCTCCTCACGTATGACAAACATTTCCGCTCCGCCAGCGGGGTGTTGAATGCCGCGGTTGGCTTTCGAAAACCCTGCGTGGCCTCCGGCGGCGGCGGCTTGCGTTCGGTTGTCGAACGTTATGCCCTCGGCTGGTTTGTCGAGCCGGACAGTGTGTCCGCGTTGAAAGCGGGCATTCAATCCGCCATGCGCGGGGGGATGACTCCGCGCTGGGACGCCTACGAGCTCGAAAATTCCTGGGCGCGCAATGCCCAACTGGTCAGGGAACGGATGTTCTTTGAAAATGACGAAGTCCCAAATCCTAATAACTGGTTAATGACGAAGCACGAATGACACAAACATTTGACCGCGAAATATGCGAAAGACGCGAAAGCGGAAATTAACAGAAGCGCCTGTTGGAAGAATGGGGCATACTGCTTTGCGATGTGCCCACCGCCGGAGCCATCTTCGACCGGTTCCTGCACGACGCCCAGGTCATCGCCATCACCGGCAAAAGTTATCGCGTCAAGGAAGCGCCGGGCGTCATCCATAAAAGCAAGAAAAGCTGGAAGTCCAACGAACCTTCGACCGCAGAACCGGCGAGCTAAATGGCTCGCTATCCGGTTCTGCTCGTTTTAGTTTTCTGCAAACTCATATTTTAGCACATGTCATTCTTCAACCGTCAATATGAAGTGTTTGTAGTGCTTGGCGATCCGTCAGGTGAGCCAGTGTGGACCGAGCCAAGATGGGAGCGTATCGCGGACATCTTCGACCCGCTGATCCAAAAAGCACGAAACCGTGCGGCAGTGCGTTCAACCCAATTGAGCATCGGTCCTGGTTCTCCCAACCAGCGAGCGATCTCGTTCGGTCGCATCGGTTGGAACGCCCAAGGTCACAAAAAATGGGTTCATGCGTCCACGATGGGCGAAGGGGCCTTTTTTATGAGTACCGAAGTGTGGGCTCCATCATGGACCACCTGCGAACGGCAGGGCCGTGCTCCAGACGTTTACCTCGCCGTCCACAATGAGCAGTCCGTTCCCGAAGAGCAGGTTAGTTTTAATCCTCTTTTCATATTCGCTTTAGCGCTTGATGAGGATACTCGGATCGTGAGCCACGGGAAATCAAGTGCGGAAGCTTTAGCAACTTTGCTCGGCTCTCTGCTTCGCGTGCGCTGTATTCGTCCGTGGGGCTATCGCTTTGGCGACGTCGGGTATGCGGCAGCGATTGGGGATTTACATGCAACCGGGCTATTCAAGCCCGGGCCACGAAATCAACGCCCACTTTCTCCGGTTATGTTTGAAGGTAGTTGGGAAGTGTTTTGAAAAACCCTTTGCCTGCATCAAGAAACCTGCTATGAATCCAGCGCCTCAGCATGGCCGGTTTTGATTCAACCCCGGCTGGCTGGGTTTCAAGTGACCGGTTCCTGCAACACGCCCGGGTCATGGCCATCACCGGCAAAAACTACCGTGTCAAGGAAGCGGGGGCGTCACCGTGGAAAACAAAAGGCAGTCCCGCAAACCGGGATCAAACGAACCTTCGACCGCCCGGGCCGCGAGTTAGGCTCGCAGCTCGGCCCCGGCTCGTTTTAACTTGCTGCTGACGGGTTAGGGAAAACACTTGATTATCACCGCGAACCGGCCATATAGTCGGTTCCCAGTATGAAAGTAAAGCAAGGCAACCGGAAGTTCCGATGGAATACGTGGGGTTGGTTTGGCTCGCAGATTGGCTCGACTGCTTGGCTTTTCATTGTCGCTGCTGATACGGTTCCAAAGTCGGCACTTGCCGCCACATGGTTGGCCTCTTGTGCCGCAGCACCAAACATCCTGGGCTGCATTCTTTGGATGAAACGAGACAGACTTGCGCCCTATCCGGCTATTCAGCTTCTCATTACTGGTATCGGAGTATTCACACTGCTTGCGCTGCTTATTGCTGATCATTTTTCTGTCCTTCCCATCATTGACTCGCGCCTTATGGCTTCGCCGCGCCAGGCGTATTGGCTTTTGTGCATTTTCCCATTATTAATGGCATGGTTCGCCTATATGGAGCACACGCAGGCGAATCGGAATAACACCTAATAAGGCGTTCGCTCGACGATGCCTTCGCCGCATTGGTAACCTAACCCTTGGCGTTTTGAGCGTTGCAAGATAGAAAGAAATTGAAAGGCTCCTTGCTTAGGTCAATCAATCTGATATGAGCAAAGCACTTCGAAGCGGCCGGTTTTGATTCAACCCCGGCTGGCTGGCTTTCAAGTGACCGGTGAGACTCGTCAAAACTGGATGCTCTCCAGGATTATCTTCATGAGTGCCTCGACGGCCTTACCGCCTGGACCATTGACGTCAATTTCATCACCGTCACATAGCCAATAGACTCTTGGCGGACAACATCCGGAATTTTCTGTGTCGGCAAATCCCTTTAGCCGGCTTATCCCGGCTCTGGGGCGCCTCGCCACGATTTGTGCCCTTTCGCACGATTAGGGGGGATAAAATGTATGGACACGTTTTCCAGTCTCATCCGTGCACCATGCCTCTTTCAGTTGCCAGGAGGACCCACCTTTAGATGGACGAGTAACAGTATAATGATAAATAAAATCATCATTTTTCTTTCTTGCGTCAATAGTTAAAAAATCACTATTGTGAATTTGTTTAAGATAATACGCCGTTGTTCGGCCTTGCTCACTTTTGGACCAGCCAGGCAAACGGTCCCGTTTTCCAAGACCTTCCAAATACCCGT
>JASHVW010000395.1 GCA_030044395.1 Verrucomicrobiia bacterium | reverse complement strand
GGCATCACGGGTTTCCAATTGGACTTGAAGCTGAAGGGCCTGCCGCACGCGCTGATGGCCGAAGCCATTGAAAAAGCCCGCGTCGCAAGGATGCACATTCTCGCCGAAATGGCCAGGACCCTCGCCGCACCGCGGACAGAACTGAGCAAATATGCGCCGCGCATCGAGGTGCTCCATATCAATCCGGAAAAGATTGGCGCACTCATCGGCCCCGGCGGCAAAAACATCAAGAAACTCGTCGAGGAATCCGGTTGCGAGATCAACATCGAGGACGACGGCACCGTCAATATTTTCTCCGTGTCGCCCGAAGGCATGAAGATTGCCCGCGACGCGATTGCGGGCATGACGGCGGAAGCCGAAGTGGGGAAAATCTATCGCGGCAAAGTTGTCACCGTGAAGGAATTCGGGGCATTTGTGGAATTCCTCCCTGGCAAGGATGGCCTCGTGCATATCAGCGAATTGGCCAACTTCCGTGTCAAAAAGACCGAGGATATCGTGAAAGTCGGCGACGAAATCACCGTCAAATGCCTGGGCGTTGACGAAAAAGGTCGTGTTCGTCTCTCGCGCAAGGCCGCCATGGAGGAGCGCGACCGGGAAATGAACAACGAGAAATAGAGCGTTTGGGAAAAAACGGTTGCCGTCTGGCAGCGAGGAATTTTGAGTGGTGGCGAGGCTTGAGCGAGAGAGCAATCCCGGCGCAGCCCGTGTTATGTTATGTACCTCGATGTCTGCGGCTCCGGCTTCCAGGCCCTTTGGAGAAGCCAAACCGCAAGCAGCCCCAGGCCACCCCCGGCCGTGTCAATCAACACGTCGGTAAACCGCGCGGTGCGCGTGGGGACAAACAACTGATGGAACTCGTCGCTACAGGCATAAAGAAAGACAATGAGCAATACCGTGCCTGACTTTCGGCTCGGCCAGGCGCGCCAGCCTCCCCATCCATGACTGAATGCTCGCCAGAGAAGTACTGCAAAAATGGAATATTCAGCCAGGTGACAGCATTTACGGGCAATTTCGTGGATCAGTTCAATGGTTTTCTGCGGCATTGACGGGAAAAGCCAGCGAAGCAACGGCTCGATAATGCGGGAGGAATGCTGATAGGACTGAGTGTCGGCGGATGCGGTAAATATGACCGACATCCACACAAGCACCGGCGCCCAGTATCTCAAAAAGACCCACTTTGACACACGGATTAGCCTCGGCAAAGATGCGGAAAGTTTCAAGGAAGAACGGAAAGAAACTTGAAACCCCACTCTGTCTTTGGCACACCAAATGCCAATAATGAAGAAACCAGTCAGTTCCGGATTGGCCATTGTCGCGCTGGGCTCGAATCTTGGCGATTCGCGAAAAGCTATTCTGGCGGCAATGGAGGCTCTTCAGGAGTTTTCGTCCGGACCGGTATTGAAATCCTCGCTCTGGCAAACTTCGCCGGTGGATTGCCCGGCAGGTTCTCCGGAATTCATCAATGCTATCGCCGGATTCGCGCCCAAGAAAGGGCAGACCCCGGAATTGTTGCTGAAGAAATTGCGCGACTTGGAAAGGAAATTTGGCCGCACACCGAAAATTGTCGCGAATGAACCACGCCCATTGGATTTGGATTTGATCGCATTTGGTCGGGAAATCCGGAATTCGCCGGAGTTGACGTTGCCGCATCCACGGGCGTACATGCGGAAATTTGTGTTGCAACCATTGAGCGAAATCGCGCCGGAGTTGATTTTACCGAACCAGGGCAAAACTGTTTTGCAGATGCTCGGCGCGGTTGAAAGCCGGGAAACACTGCGAAAAATTTGAAACGCGAGTACTGGCGGAGCGCTGCTCTGTGAGGCGCGGAAAATTGCCCCATTCCGCTTTCAAATCCAATTCGCGGAATGTCCTGGCCGTCCAATTCGCCCGATTTGTCGTTTTGGTTCGTTGTGGAGGGTGGGATCATCCGAAAATCCGGTGGTATTCGAGGATGACGTAGCGGTCGGTCATCCCGGCAATGTAATCGCAGACCGCGCGGTGCAGGCCCGATTTTTTGACGCGCCGTCGCGCGCCCTCGCCGATTTCCCGCGGGTGCTGCAGGAAATAACCGAATAGCTCCTCAAGCATCTTGACTGCTCGCAAGTTGGGTTGGTGAACGACAGGATTGAAATATAAATTTTCATACAGGTAATCGCGCAATTCCAAATTCAATCCGCGGCGAAGCGGACTATGCCGAATCAAGGCCCGCGAAAATCGGCGCACGTCGTCGGCTGAATTGACCCCGGCGGCGAGAATCAATCGCTCGCTGTTTTCCACAACATCGTGAATTTGCATGTCAATGATGGTCCGAATAATGAAGTAGCGTCGGCATTCGTCCGGCAGCATACCGTGCCGCTTTTTCACGAGCCGTGCGGCTTGGGCAAAGATCCGGACGTCGTGGCTGAGATCTTTTTCGGAAAGCAACCCGGAATCTAGGCCGTCGTCAAGGTCATGACTGTAATAGGTGATCTCGTCGGAAAGATTGGCGATTTGTGCTTCCAGGGATGAATTTCTAGCGTCGAAACCCTGGCGGCGCTCTGGATGGTCATATGCGGTCTGGTGTTTTGCCAGCCCTTCGCGGACTTCCCAGGTAAGGTTTAGACCGGGGAAATCGGGATATTTCTGTTCGAGTAATTCGACGATTCGCAGGCTGTGCTGATTGTGCTCAAATCCCCCCCGGCCTTTCATGAGGCGCGCCAGCGCCGTCTCGCCTTTGTGGCCAAACGGCGAATGGCCGAGATCATGGGCCAGGGCGATGGTTTCGGCGAGATCAGTGTTCAATTTCAGCGCGCTGGCAATGTTGCGCGAGACGGCGGCGACTTCGATGGTGTGCGTCAACCGCGTGCGCAAATGGTCACCGGTGCCATTGAGAAAAACCTGGGTCTTGTATTCCAGCCGGCGGAATGCGCGGGAATGGATGACGCGGTCGCGGTCACGCTGGTATTGGGTGCGCCATTGCGGCGGCGGCTCGTCATAATCGCGCCCGCGCGTGTCGCCGCTGAATTGTGCATAAGGGGCGAAAATCTGCCGTTCGATCTGTTCGAGTTCCTGTCGCGTGCGCGGCATGGAACAATTAAACGGGAAAATGCAAATGGACGAAAGGCAAAACGAAGCGGGCCAGGGGTTCAGTTCGACAACAACTCCTGTACCGAAATACCGCGCAATTCAAAAAGGCGGCGGATGGTGTCTTCAATGAGATTATTAGGGCAACTCGCGCCGGCGGTGACGCCGACCGTAATTTTGCCGGAGGGCAGCCAGTCCGGGGTTTCGAATTCCTGCCGGCGATGCAAATCAAAATGGCGTATAAGCTTGTCCGATTCCATCTTGGCCGCGTTCTTGATGAAGAAGGTCGGCAATTTGGCTTCGCCCATTTCAGCGAGGTGCGAGGTATTGGACGAATTATAGCCGCCGACGACAATCAGCAGGTTCATCGGTTCGCGCAAAAGCTTTTCCAGCGCGTCCTGGCGGTCCTGCGTCGCGCCGCAAATCGTGTCGAAAAAGCGGAAGTGATTTTCAATGTCCGGTTCGCCGTATTTCTTGATCATCACGGCTTTGATGCGGCGCTGAACTTCCTCGGTTTCGCCCCGGAGCATCGTGGTCTGGTTGGCCACGCCGACGGCCCGCAGATGGATATCGGGGTCAAATCCGGCGGAATAGGCGCCCTTGAATTTCTCGAGGAACTCTTCCTTGTCGCCGCCATTTAAGATGTAATCACAAACGCAATCCGTTTCGTCGAGATTGAAGACGACGAGATAATGGCCGCTGCCATAAGCGCGGGCCTGGGATGTCGTGGCTTTTGTTTCCTCGTGCTTGGCTTTGCCGTGAATGATGCTGGTGACGTTTTCCTTGGAATATTGGCGCACCCGTTTCCACACGCTCATCACGTCGCCGCACGTTGTATCCACCAGCACACAGCCCTTCGCCTCAAGTTTTTGCCGGGTGCCCACTTCGGTGCCGAAGGCCGGAATGATGACGGCGTCGCCGGTTTCCAATTGCGCCAATTCGTCATCGGTCGGCTTGGGCGAAATGATTTTGATGCCCATTCGGCGTATCTGGTCGTTGACTTCCGGATTGTGGATGATTTCGCCAAGCAAATAAATCGGCGTGTCCGGCGAAACCTCGGAGAAATACTTTTTGGCCGCGTAAGCCAGGTCAATGGCGCGTTCGACGCCGTAACAGAAGCCAAATTCCTTGGCAAGTTTTACCGTGAGATCGCCGGAGGAGAGGATGCCGCCATTGGCGCGGATGCGCTCGACAAGAACACTGCGATAATGCGACAGCACCTGCGCTTGCACCGCCTCCATTATGTCGGGGCGACGAAGGTTGATTTTCTTTTGTGTGGCTGGCGCCTCAATTGACATGCAAAGGTAATCTATCAGGAATACGAAAAGCGTCCAGTTTCATTTATTATTGCTCGGAGCATACAAATGAACCTTGCTATTTTCACCCTCAACCGACACAGTAATAATACAGAGTTTCGGAGCGTAGCTCAGCCTGGCTAGAGCACTTGCTTTGGGAGCAAGACGTCGCAGGTTCAAATCCTGTCGCTCCGACCATTTTTGCCTTTTGAAGCCCGCCACGCGACAATGACCCGGCGTGGCCCCGATTGCATCGGGACAACGCCGGGCTGAGTGACTTTATCCCTTCGGAATAATTCAGTCGTGAGCCATTAAATGACCAGCCTTAAGGCCTGTGCGGAGGTGCAGCGACTGGAGAAATGAATGGAAAGAACATCCGTCCTCCGGCCACGACCCTGGCCTGATAGATGACCGGCGCGTTGGTGCCGCTGCCGGGCAAGGCGATTTGCAGCTCGCCGGACAGAGACAAACTGGACATTGCATTCGAGGGGCCGTAGGTATAGAGCAGTTCCGTGTCGGACAGGGTTCCGCTGGGAGTTGTATTGGCTTCCCAAAACGCCCAGTACTGACTTTCACTCTTGGTGCCGTTTGTGTTGCTTAAGGATACGCCGCCCGAGAAAGCAAGCGCAGTGCAGTCATAGGTGTCATTGGTTCCGCTTACCACCTCAAGCGCGTTCGAACTTGCGTCATATATGAGATGCAATCCCGCCAGGTTGGTAACGCCCATTTCGTCCGCGCAATCCTTGATGAGATCCTCGTTTCCGAAGGGGCGATAGGTGAGGTCACCGGCGCTGTTGGTCGAGATCCCGACCCCGGTGACAACGGCGCCAACGTCCTGAGCGTTGCCGATTGAAACTGCGGCCAATGTCGCGACAATCGTTGCGACGGCCACAATGATCAGTTGGTATTTTTTCATATTACTAACTCCTTTTTTGGTTTTTGTATTACTTGTCTTGCTGAATTCCCCACGGCGCCAGTGCATACGATTCAAAAATACGTTGCACAAACGACCAATTTCCAGCCCCTCCACATCCACCAAGCGCTTCTATTTGTCAAGCCGGCTCCGACGGTTTTTAGTTGAATTGACGAGAGATGACACTTAAATTGGATGTGTTAATGGATAAAGGCTAAAGGCGTAAAAGGAGGATGCGGGAATGCCGAAGAGCGAATCTGGTTGGCGATTCGAGAGAATTCTTCGAGGGTGATATTCAACCGTCAAGAGACAAAGGAGTACTGTGAATCTGAAACAAATGACGCTCGCGCTGGCAGTGGTTGCGGGGGCAGGCATCGCCCGCGCCCAAATCGGTTGGACCAACCTTTACACGATGGCCAATGGCGCCTATGCCACCGCCATTGCCGTGGACACCAACGGCAATGTGTTTGTGACGGGGCAAGCGGATGACGCCAGTGATAACGAATACTGCGCGACCATCAAGTATTCAAACACGGGTGTGCCGTTGTGGACCAACCTTTATACGATGGCCGGTGGCGCTTACGGCTATGGCATCGCGGTGGACACCAACGGCAATGTGTTCACGACGGGGCCGGCGTCCGATGGGACAAACACCTATTACGCGACGATCAAGTATTCGAACGCGGGTGTCCCGCTGTGGACCAATCTTTACACCATGGCCGGCGGCGCCCAACCCGTCGCCATCGCGGTGAACAACAACGGCCAGCCGTCTGTGACGGGGCAGGCATATGATGCCAGCGACAATGAATACTATGCGACGGTCAAGTATTCGAACACGGGCGTTCCGCTGTGGACCAATCTTTATACCATGGCGGGCGGCGCTGAAGCCAACGCCATCGCGGTGGACGGCAGCGACAATGTGTTTGTGACGGGAGCGGCGATAGACGCGAGCGACAATGAATTTTGCGCGACGATCGAGTATTCCAGCGCGGGAGCGCCATCGTGGACGAACATTTACGCGGGCGAAGGTGGCCCCGCCATCGGCAATGCCATAGCCGTGGACAACAACGGCCAGCCGTTCGTGGCGGGGCAATCCTATGACGCAAGTGAAAACGCCGATTATGCAACCCTGGAGTATTCCACCGCGGGAACGCCATTATGGACCAACCTTTACACGATGGCCGGTGGCGCCGAAGCCTACGCG